>NHHQ01000052.1 GCA_002170915.1 Rhodospirillaceae bacterium TMED167
GCTAACCGCTGGGTGCCAACCACCGCCGGCTGGCCCACCGCCGATACGATATTTCTCTGCTGCATGAGCAGTTGATGCCATGGCCATAACGGCGCTAGCGGCTATAATACCTCTAAAAATACTCATTTACGTCTCCCTAGTTCACAAATAGTTAATTTTCCTTTTGGAAAATTTATAATACTATGATGCAATTTTAAAAAACAGGCAACTACTAAACATTGAGGCGAAGGAAAGACCCCATGACAGAGATTATTCAACATGTGATCACTTCAACGGACGCATGGATTGGGATAGAAATGCAAAAGACCGATGACTGGGTCTGGCAGTTGACAGAAGACGATATCGGCGAAATCCATGACGCACTGGCCCATGCAAAGCAAACTGGTGCTGCCATCCCTTTTGCCGCGAACGCATTTCCACTGGGCTCTTTTGGGGAGAAATTAGATCAAATTGTCGAGTCTGTGACCCACGGAACCGGTGTCGCGTTTATCCGAGGCCTCTCCCGCAAGGACTATTCCAACGAAGATTGTGAGCTTTTATACTGGGGCTTGGGGATCCACATTGGCCGTCCCGTATCTCAAAACAGCCGGGGCCACCTATTGGGACATGTCACGGACGAAGGGAAGGATTTAACTGACCCCAACGCCCGCGGTTATCAAACCAGGAACCGCCTTGACTTCCACTGCGATCAACTGCCGACGGAAATTATTGGGCTGTTCTGTCTACGCGGCGCCAAATCAGGTGGAGCCAGTTACCTGGTGAGCGCGCCGGCAGTTCACAATGTCCTGTTAAAGGAACGCCCAGATATGGTGGCGCCGCTCTATGAAATGTTCCATGTCGATTGGCGGGGCGATCATCCCGACGGGGGCCAGCCCTGGTACGACATGCCCATGTATTCATCAACGGAGGGAATACTGAGTGCACGTTTTACCAACCGCGCTTTCATAGAATCCACAACGCGTTATGGTGATGAATTGGCGGCAACCGATCAACAATGGGAGGCATTAGATGTAGTGCAAGAAATCGCCAATCGGCCCGAGCTTCGCCTCGAGATGGATTTCCAGGAAGGGGACATTCAATTGATCAATAACCTCACCGTCATGCATGCCCGACAAAGCTATGAGGATCACGAAGAGCCCGAAATGAAACGGCACCTGCTTCGCATGTGGATAGGCCTATCAGACGACAAAAGGCGGCCCCTGTCATCTTTGTTGGACGAACGCTATGAATATGTCCGAAATGGCGGCATTCCGAAACAGGCAGCGGCGTAAAAAACATGTTCAAAATTTCAAAAATCGATGCCTTTGGTGTTGGCCTCCCCCTAAAGGCCCCAATTAAAATGTCCAGCGTGGTGATCCACATCGCCGAAAATATTATTGTTCGGATTGAAGATTCCGACGGGACCATCGGCTGGGGGGAAGCAACGGAAGCCCCTACCATGACCGGCGAGTCCGTACCCGGCATGTTGGCAGCAGTTAAATTTCTCACTCCTCTCCTAACCGGGCGGGAAATCGAAGATCTACCCCACATCCACGCGGTGATGGACGACCTGATGTACGGCAACCATGGCGCCAAATCAGCGATCGAGATTGCCTTGTTGGATTTATCGGGAAAACGTCTTGGCAAGCCGCTGTATGAAATTTTGGGCGGCAAAGTCCGGGATGAAGCGCCGATCCTTGTAATGTTGGCTGGTGGAGACAAAGACGCCGAGGTGGCAAATGCCAAACAACAAGCAGACCAAGGTTTCGTAGCATTCAAAGTTAAAATCGGCGCTCTCGGACCATCACAGGACTTGGATCGGTCACGCGCCGCGCGTGACGTCCTCGGTAATAGTGCCCGTATATCTGCTGATGCCAATCAAGGATACTCTCGGGACGAAGCTCTTATGTTTTCGGAAGGTGCAGCCGACGCCGGTTTAGATTTCATGGAGCAATTGGTGGACTACCGGGACCTTGACGGCATGGCCGCTTGCGCCCAAGCCAGCAAAGTCCCGCTTGGCGCAGACGAGGGGTTTCATGCCATGAGCGACATTCTAGCGCACAAGGACAGAGGTGCAGCCCATGGCGGTAGTTTGAAAACTATTAAACTGGGTGGGGCCTTCCCGGTCATGGAGGCTGGCCGTGTCATGGACACCATGTCCATGCATGTCAACTTAGCCGGCAAGGTCGCGGATTCGAGTATTGCCAGCGCGGCCATTGCCCATCTTGCTCTGTGTCTACCTCAGGTGAATTGGGATACGAGCATCACAAATCAGTATCTGGCAGAAGACCTAGTTGACGATCCCATAAAGATCATCGATGGCGTCGTACGTCTATCGGACGCGCCTGGTCTTGGCGTGGCGCCCTCCGATGCCTTGTTGCAAAAATATAAAATATCCTAGGGGGCGCGGCGGGATCATACGCGGTTCGGTATTGAGTCCACCATTGACTTCAACAGTCCGAAGTTAGATGGGTCCATATCAATCTCGCCCTCATTGATCTGACGGTCAATCTCCGTCACCGCTGCGTTGCAGATAACCTCGATGCCGAGTTCAGCTCCCTTTGCTGCCACCAGACCATTGATCAGGTTCATCTCACTTTTCCGCCCTTTAACATGATCGTGGATGGGCGCCGTCACACTCTCCTTGCCAGTGTGAGCCTGAAGAGTCTCCATAGCTTTAATTAACGTGGCGTCATTGGCCTCGGCGAACTCTTCTGCGCTGAGGCCGAACACCGGTTCCAGCGTGTATCCCAGCGCCGCTCCGACTGCCATTGACTCGCGGCCGAGACGGACCGCCAACTCACGCATGCCTGGCAGGTCCTTGGCATCCCAATTCTTGAGGCCGGTCAACCCGATCGGCCCCATGGTCATGGTGTTGGCTATGAGTTTGGTCCACTTAGCGCCTTCAATATTTTCCGTAAGCGTGATCTTTGCAACGTTTTCCATAATCTTTTTCACCCTCTCCAAGCGGGGTGTGAGAGCCCCATCCAGTTCACCAATACCGAACCAGGTGCCTGAGCGAGTGGTATCCCGTTTAACGATGCCGGGCGTAAAAATTTCAGCAGAGAGTTCGACCGCACAGCCGATTGTTCGGTCCGTGCCGATAATGTCCGAGATTGTCTTGTTGTTCATGCCATTCTGCAAACCAATCAAGACACCATCCGCTCTCAGATAGGGCTCAATCAGCCGGGTGAGCCAAGCTGTGTCATAGGATTTAACAGCCAGAAAAACGACATCGAACTGGGGCACATATTCCACGAGTTCGCACACATGCCAAGCGTTTACCGGAATGTGTAAATGCATGTCCGGCATGGTGATGTCCAGACCGCTCTCCTTCATAACCTCGACATGTGCTGGCCACTGGTCAATAATAGTGACATTCAATCCGGCATCCGTCAGGTCCGCGGCAAAGGAACTGCCGATGGAGCCCGCTCCCAGCACAGCAATTTTTTGATCCATCTACCCCTCCCTAGGTCGATCCGATACGCAAAGCGGCCCGGCCTGTCACCAAACCGTCTTCCACCCGTTTGTGCAAGTTTTCGGCTTCTTCAAGCGGGCAAATCTCCGTGACGATGGGCCATAGTTCCCCGCTCGCAATCAGGTCCAATGCGTGCCTGACCTCTCTTCGGGTTGCATAACGGCTTCCCAAAATTTCTCGCTCCCCATTTTTGATCCAATTACCCAGAACAGGAAAGTCATTGGGCCGCCCGCCGCCACCTAAAATTGCAAGACGCCCGCCTTTGCCGAGCGCCTTGACGGACGCATTCAATGTTATGTCGTTGGCAACAAAATCGATAATCACATCNGCTCCCTGGCCACCTGTCNTGTCCAATAGAGCCGCCGTCAAATCTTGGTCCGACACATCTAANGTCGTTTGGGCTCCTGCGTCGTGACANGCCGCAAATTTTTCCGGCCGCACATCGACGGCGATAACGGCGGCCTTGGCCCACGCTGCCACAGCAACCATGTGGATCCCAAGTCCCCCGCCCGCCCCAACGACGACGACAGTTTCGCCGGGCTGGATGCGAGATTTATTAACCAGCTTCAGGGGCGTCGCGATAGCGTCAGTGACAACGCCCACTTCAGCTGGGTAGGTCTTGTAATCAAGATCATCTGGCAGTTTGATAAAGGAGTTTGCTGGGAGCTTGATGAATTCCGCATAGCCGCCATCCACATCGCGGCCAATATTACCTGTGAGATTGTCACACAGGGTTTCTCGGTCTGCACGGCACCAACTGCAAGTGCCGCAGGTAAGGTAGTAATAGGCCGTCACGCCGTCGCCTACGTGAAGGTTNGAGACCCCCGCCCCAACGTCAACAATCTCNGCTGTGATTTCGTGACCTATTATCCGCGGATAATCGACCGACAGGCGCCCTGCACGTAGGTGCTGAATAGTCAGCCCAGCACCACAAGCTAGTACCTTTGCTACGGCTTCACCTTTGCCGGCAACGGGGTCTGGAACATCCATCATCTGAAACGGCGTGTTTAGAGCTGTTAAAACCATCGCTCTCATGGAACGTTTCCCAATGCTATCTTATGGACTAGTCGTTGGTGGCCAATCAGCTGAAATGTTTTTGAAGGACATGTAAATAAANTCTTCGTCCCCCCAATTTTTGAACTCGTGCTCGGTACCGACGGGAATGTGGATAATATCTCCCGGCGTAACGGTGCTCTCTTCCTTCCCGACGCGAAACCAGGCAGTTCCTTGAATAACACTGATCATNTGCTCACAACCGTGGGTATGAGGCCTGGCTACTTTGCCTGGCTGGCTGACAGATTGGTTAAGGGTAATATGCTCTCCAACAATTATACTCCCCTCCGAATCCGATGGTTTAGCTAAATTTTTCCGGGACATATCTCTCCACTTGTAAAAGGGCATTTTGGACCTCACTATTTTTTTGAAACCAATATCTGTAGCGACGTGCATGACGACCGACAAAAAAATTAAAATCCCCGAAACCCCTGGTTAGTTTTAGAGACTTTGGGGCACTTACTGTTGATGTAAGCCTGCGCAAACTAAAGTGGCTTGATTCTTAAACATCCCGCATACTAACCTGAATTATCTTAAAGGAAAATTTTTTCAGTTTAATACTAGGGAGAGCATTATGCGTTACAAAACAACTGCATTTATGTTGGCGGCGGGACTCATGACAATTTCCTCAATGCCAACACCTGCAATCGCGGCGGATCAACTTTCTATTGCGGTGGGAACGCTCGGTGGAACCATGGGTCGTCTGGGTGCAGGCCTTGCCGATGTCGTCAATAAAAATCAGAAAAACATGAAACTGGGCGTCACCCCTGGCGGCGGGCGCGCAAATCCGGCCCGCGTCAGCACTGGTGGCGCGGACTTCGGTTATTCGTTCACCAACTTTACCGCCACAGCGCTTGCTGGGAAGGCGCCTTTTAAGAAGAAGTATCCCAATTTGAAAGTCGTTGCCCGTTTCTATAACGCCTGCTACCACCAATATGTGGCCAAGGACGTCTATAACTCTGGTATTCAGTCCTGGGAAGACATCGTTGCTTCAAAAAATCCGCTCAAGATCGCGCTCGTTAAGAAAGGCACCAGCACCGAGTTTACGGGTAGTGTCATCGTAAAAGCGCTCGGCTCCTCATATGAAAAGATGGCCGCCCGTGGTGACAAACAGACCTTCAGCGGCACCGGATCCAATTCCCGCGCGATCAGATCCGGGCAGATCGATTTCTACTTCCACAATTCGGGCGATCCGAACGGTGCCGGCATCCAGGCGGCCTTAGGGCGAGATCTGACGTTCCTCAAATTAACGCCTAAGATCAAATCAATCTTGTCAAGTAACGGCTTTTCTCCGTGCACCATTCCGGGTGGTATTTATAAAGGAAATGATAATCCGACCGAGTCCATGGGGCTGTCAGGAGTGTTACTTACAACCGATAAGATGGATCAGAAAACGGTGTACAATATTTTAAAAATCGCCGCTGCCAACACGAAAACGTTGGGAGCCGTTCATAAAATTTACAAAACTTGGACCCCTAAATTCGCCGCCAAGGTTGGCGCTCTGCCTCTGCATGCGGGTGCTGAGAAGTTCTACAAAGAAACCGGCGCAATTAACTAGCGCCCCGTTGTGAAGCTTTGGTTGTCCCCCGTGCAGACTGGTCCTGCACGAGGGTACCTTTCAAATGGTCAGTGAGACACATAACCCAGCGCTTAAATCCCTGATCACACTTATCGCGGTCGGGATGTCGCTTTTTCACCTGAACATCGCCTGGACGGGCGGCTATGAATTTGTGTTTCAGCGCGCACTCTCGTTTCTGTTTGGCGTGGCCCTCGTCTTCCTGGTTTACCGCCATGGCGAGCGGACCCTTTGGAGTAAACTTTGGACGGCCGTACTATCGGTTCTTACGCTCCTCGCGCTTGGCTATCCGGTCCTTGAAACAGAGTATTTTAACAGCCGTTTGTATTACGTGGATCCACTCAAAATCGAGGATTATATCCTGGGCTCGATCGCCATTCTGCTAGCCCTGGAAGTGGCGCGCCGGACCATCAATACGGCACTGCCGTTGATTGTCGCCTTTTTCCTGATTTACACATATTTTGGTCCGTCATTCCCGTGGGAGTTTGCGCATCGGGGGGCAACCGTCAAAGATATGATCGACCACCACTATCTTGCTCAGGAGGGCCTGTGGAACCTGCCTCTGGGCGTGTTTTCCACCTATATTTTTCTGTTTGTCCTGTTTGGCGCCTTTCTTGATCGTATGGGGGCTGCGGACTATTACGTGCGGCTCTCCATGGCGGCGGCAGGCCGACTGCGTGGCGGTCCCGCCAAGGCTGCGGTGTTTGCAAGCGCCATGACCGGCTCGATCACGGGAAGCGCCAACGCCAACGTGGCCACCACGGGCCCGTTTACCATTCCAATGATGAAAAGAGCCGGTTTTAAGGCCGAGACTGCCGCAGGGATCGAAACGGCAGCCTCGACCGGAGGACAGATTATGCCCCCCATCATGGGGGCGTCGGCCTTCCTCATCGTTGAGTTTACCGGGATAAGCTATTGGGAGGTGGTCAAAGTATCCATCCTGCCGGCGGTGCTTTACTTTCTTTCGGTCTACACCATCGTACATTTGGAAGCCCGCAAGGGAGGTCTGAAGGGACTGCCAAAGGATCAGTTGGAGCGGACGTGGGACGTTTTTAAAGAGGGCTGGTATTACCTGCTGCCCCCCGTTTTAATTATTGTGGTGCTTATGCAGGGCCAAAGTGTGCCCTTCGCGGGTGTCATCGGCATAGGCGCCGTCATTGCCCTTGGCGGGTTGAAGGGCCTGGTCGATTTCTGTGTCGCCTCCCGAACCCGCAGTGCTGAACTGCAAGATGTCATTCAATTGCTTTGGCGTGGCACCATAAATGTCGTGCAGGCGATGGAACAAGGAGCGATCCGGTCTCTACCTGTATGCGCTGCTGTCGGCGCTGTCGGCATTGTGATGGGGGCGTTATTTCAGACCGGTCTCGGTCTTAAATTCTCGTCGCTAATGGTCGCTTTGGCCGGCGATAGCCTGTTATTGGCGATCATCCTGGTCGGCGTAGCCTCCTTTGTTCTCGGCATGGGACTACCAACCAGTGCCGCTTACATAGTGCTGTCGGTCATGGCCGTACCGGCCTTGTTGGACATCGGCGAGCCCTGGGGATTGTCCCTGCTAGCGGCACACCTGATTGTCTTCTGGTTCAGTTTAGACAGTTGTTTCACGCCACCTGTCTGTGTCCCTGCCTATACGGCGGGAGGTATCGCACAAGCCAACCCGAGCAAAGCCGCCTGGGCCGCTTTCAGAACCGCCAAGGGCATGTACATCATTCCCCTGATGTTTGGGTTCACAGGTCTTCTGTTGATAGACCAGCCCCTCAATCTGTTGCAGACATTTGCATTTGCGGTGATCGGTTTTCTCGCCTCCAGCGCGGTCATTGTGGGGCATATGTATGTGCGCCTCGGCGCTCTTGAGCGCAGCATTACGTCTCTCGCAGCCTTGGGCATGTTTTGGCCATCTCCGCTTTTTCAAATTATTGGCGCCGCCGTATTTATCGCGATCTTTTTCAGCCAGCGGGCCCGGTATGCCAAGTCGCTCGCCCAGAAAACCGCGTCCGCCGATTAATATTTTTCAGACCTAAGGAGTTTTCAAATGTCAGCACGCGTATCCCTCGTCGATCTAGAAACCGACAATGTCTTCGCTCAAATGATGTTTGACGGCGCAACCAAGATGCTGGGACGGGTACCGAATTCACACCGCATCGCAGCCCACGCACCGTTCATGCAGATGATGTTGACGCCCTTCACCGCAGTGATGCAGCGGGAAGGTGGCGGCAGTTGCCTGACATCCAAGCTCAAAGAAATGGTGATCATCAAAACGAGCCATACCAACGGGTGCAATTATTGACTGGCGCATAATACGTCGCTTGGTCAAGCGGCAGGCATCACGGAAGAACAGGTCCAGATCATTGGCTCGGCCGATTATATGGACAGCGACCTTCTAAACGACCGGGAGAAAGCGGCTGTCCTCTGGGCAGAGCATGTCACCAAAAACACCGCCCGGTCCCGGGATGATATTTTTGAGCATGTCCGTGCCATCTTNGANGAGCAAGAGATCGTCGAGCTCACCATGATTAGCGGCCTGTTTAATTTCAGAAACCGCTACATGGATTCCCTCCAAATCCCCCTTGAGCCAACGGAGGAAGTGGATAAGATAAAGACCTCCGCACGCCTTAACACGGACAACCTAAAGGCTTACCTCCAGTTCGTCCTCGACAATTGGCCAGAAACATTTCCAGAACCCAATCCGGACACGTAACCTCTCTTTGATTANATGTGATCGATCTTGAACAGCCGCTTGGCAGTGCCGTTCAGGATGCTTTCGATATCATCATCCGTNAGCCCCTCCGCGCTCAATAAGTGGGCGACNGCATTCCGATTGGTCATGCCAAAATCGTGATCTGTGCCGATCATCAACTGTGAAATGCCCACTTCCTTAATGAGATGTTGCAGGTTCTCGGTGCCGTAAACCAATGTGTCGAAATAGAGGTTTTTGATATACTCACTGGGTTTCTTTTCTTCGAGCCCGCGCCCGCCTCGGTCGGCACTGTTATGGCCGTGGTCGAACCGGCCCACATAGGAGGGTAAAAAACCGCCCCCGTGGGCCAACGCCAGTTTGATNCCGGGGAACCGGTCAAGCGTGCCTTCATAGATCAGNTGGGCAAGAGCTGTCGTCGTCTCTAGCGGATTCCCGATCATATTGTGCAGGAAACCCCGTCCTTTGAGGCGGGGGTTGGAACCTGGATAAACGCGGGGATGAATGAAAACCACCACATCAAGTTCTTCCGCCTTCGCCCAGAACGGATGGAATTTCGTGTCAGAAAGTTCCTGCCCCATAATGTTACCCCTAATCATGCAGCCCCGATGACCGAGATTTTTTACTGAATGTTCGAGCTGTTCTGCCGCCAGTGTCGGATGTTGCAGGCTGGCAACACCCAATGGGACAAACCGATCCGAATGTTCTGCGCAGACCGCCGTGAGGGTCTCATTCTGCAGGAGGGCGACATCGCGAGCGAGCTCATATTCGGCCCAAGGAAAATGCTGCTCCGTACCAACACTGAGGACCTCCACGTCCGTGCCCATGGCATCCATTTGTTGCAATCGAATGTCAATGTTTTCGACCTTCTTCAACTGGCCNTCGTAGGGGTTTCCCCCGTTCAGNTCCTCCCGGCCTTCCACCATCGGCCAAACATTGGACAGCTGACAATGCGCATGCATATCGATCACCGGCATNCGTTTGCCGTTGACGGAGACGGGCCGGGGCGTTGCCGGCTCTGTCGTAGATGGATTCCGGGCGAACGCCGGCGTCTTACTATGATAATGAAGATCACAGCCAGTAAATTGAATAGTGTCTGAGGCATTCGAAGACATCGATGAACATCCTTGTGCTCGTGTGAGAACTGCGTGGAAGGCTCCGGTGAAGCCGCATAAATCAAATTTTACGGCACATTTGCAAAAATGATGGTATCACACGGAAGGTCATGTTTCTCGCTTTTTTCTGAAGTTTCAACCTGAGAACAGGAAACATACCGATCCCTTGATTAACCCTCACCAACTCATACCATAAACGCAAGTAATGTAATAAAAATGACCGAACGCCCTCAGCCGCGCCTTCTCTTTCTGACCATCATTCTGGGTCTGCTGGCCACCCTTGGGCCAATCGGCCAGGACATGTTTATCCCTTCCATTCCTAAGATCGCCGCAGATCTCGGCACCACCACCAACATTGTAATTTTTTCCGTCTCCTCGGTGTTGTTCGGNAATGCCATCGGGCAGATTTTTCATGGCCCCCTGGCGGATAGGTTTGGTCGCAAGCCAGTGATTATTGGCGTGTTAATCTTGTTTACGGCCTCATCCGGGGCTGCCCTTTGGGCAACCACCATTGAGTTGCTCATTGTGCTTCGCTTTTTTCAGGGGCTGGCTCTGTCAGGCGGACGTATCCTCGCCGCCGCCATTGCGCGGGATTATTTTGAAAAAGAAAGGCTTGGCAAATTGATGTCCGACATCATGTTTGTGACCGCCATTGGAACCGTCATCGCCCCTATGAGCGGCGGATTGATTGCCCAGCATCTGCCCTGGCAGATCTCCATGGGCGTCATGGCCAGCTTCGGTATCATTGTGTTGGGGTTATTCTTATTTGGTTACCAGGAAAGTGGCGGTGCGCCGGATAGGACCAGTCTCAATCCGGCGATCCTGGCTGCCACCATGAAGAAAGTCCTGACCAACAGAACCTTTCTGATGAACACCCTTTGCAGCACCTTTATGTTGAGCGGCTTCATTATATTTCTGTCCCTTTCAGCGTCTGTTCTCATTGAAGGCTTCGGGATGCGCGGGGACTTCTATGGGTTTCTCTTTGCCGGCGTATCCTCAAGTTTTCTAGCTGGAACATTTGTTAGCGGCAGACTGGTGGCGCACTTAAAGCTCCACCAGATGGTCGGATTGGGCATCGTCATTGGATCAGCCGGTGGGCTGACTATGGCGGGATTGGCACTGGCGGGCATGAAACTTCCCGCAGCAGTTATCATCCCCATGGCCATCTTCGTTTTTGGTTTGGCGCTTGTCATACCTCACGCGACCGCAGCCGCGTTAACACCGCTTTCCGATTCTGCGGGGACAGCATCATCCGTCAGTGGGTTTCTCCAGAGCATGACGAGTGCGGGNATTTCCTTCGCCCTAACATTATTTACCCACGATGACGCGGTGATTATGGGCATCGCGATTTCCGTCGTGGCTTTGATCGCCCTTTTAATCTATGTNGCAGGTGTGCGACGCCGTCCNCCCGCCGCCTTAGCTTAATCAAGCAATCGCGGGGTGGTTTCATGAGCCAGAAAATTTAAGGTTAAGCCTCGACAAATCGGTCTTACTGCATAAAGTTTGGTATTCGATCAAAATTAAATAGCTTGTGCAGNANGTTAGGGAAACATCATGACAGACCGGAAAGTGACACGGGACGACCTNTCGGCGGCGGCCGATAAATTTAAGAACTGGGGGAAATGGGGCGATGATGATGAAATTGGCACGCTCAATTACACCTCGCCAGAAGACATCATTTCTGCAGCACAATTAGTCAAAAAGGGTAAAGTCATATCAATGGCCCTTAATTTCGACAATGCGGGCCCGCAGGGCGCCAAATCTACTTACCCGTCCATGGGCCGCATCAACCCCGTGCACACCATGCTACGTACAGGNACAGACGCCTATTCCGGCGTGCTCGATCACCGCGGAATCCGCGCCGCTGACGACATGGTGGTGATGCCGTTGCAATGCGGCACGCAATGGGATGGCCTTGGCCANGTATTCTATGAAGACCACATGTGGAACGGATACGACTGCCGGGAAGTGACCTCCGCTGGGGCGCAAAAATGCGGCATAGAAAAAACCAAAAGTAAAATGGTCGGCCGGGGCGTGCTTCTCGACGTGGCCCGCTTCAAAGACGTGGACACCCTGGAGGATGGCTATGCCATCACCGGCCAGGATTTGTACGACACAGCAAACTCGCAAGAGATCACGGTCAACACTGGTGACTTTGTCATCGTCCGCACCGGACAAATGGAAGCCAAGCTGAGAGCGGGCACGTGGGACGGTTATCCGGGCGGGGACGCGCCGGGCTTCTCCTTTGAGACCCTTGAATGGATTCAAGACACAGAACTCGCGGGGCTCGCCTCGGACACCTGGGGCTGTGAGGTGCGACCCAATGAAAGCGTGAAAGGCATCAATCAGCCATGGCACTGGATCACCATTCCCATCATGGGCATGACCATGGGGGAGATTTTTTATCTGAAAGACATCGCCGACGATTGTGCCGACGACGAAACCTATGAGTTCCTGTTCGTCGCACCCGCGCTGCCCATTACCGGCGCGGTAGGCTCTCCCATCAATCCACTNGCCATTAAATAAAGGCTGACGGGAGACACATAATGAACGCGAAAACAGGAGCCGTTTATCTCGCACGGCAACTGGAAGACTATGGCGTGACCCATGTCTTCATGGTTCCCGCCATCCTACGCCGGACNCTNGTGGAGATGGAAATGCTNACCTCCATCAACCGGCTCCATGTGCATTCCGAGAAAACCGCCGTCTACATGGCGGACGGTTTCGCCCGCGCCGCCGGCCGGCCGGCCATCTGCATGGCGCAGGTCATCGGGGCGCTCAATATCGCGGCGGGTCTTCGGGAGCCCTTTCTCGCGAACTCGCCGGTGATTGCATTTACCGGCGGGCGCTTTCCCGAAACCAAGTTCCGGCATGTCTACCAGGAAGTAGATGACATGCCGGCGTTTGAACCGATCACCAAGTTCAACGCCACAGTGGATGACGCAAACCGCTTTCCGGATATGCTGGAGCAAGCCTACCGGCATGCCGTCTCCGGTTGTCCGGGTCCGGTGCATCTGCAATTCCAAGGTAATGAAGGCCAGGTCGATTTGGGCGAGACGGACCTGGAACAGCGCACCGAGATGCGCTTTACGAGCGTACCACCCTTCCGGCCCCAGGGCGATCCGGCGGACATCCGTCAGGCTTTGGACATCTTGCAGCGGGCAGAAAAACCAGTGATCATCGCCGGCGGCGGCGTCCGGCATTCAGACGCGGGCATGGAACTCACTCGGCTGGTTGAAGGCCTCAACATTCCCGTCGTAACGTCCCTTAACGGGAAGGACACGTTTTTGAGCACGCATCCGCTTTCCGCCGGTGTGGTGGGGAGTTATTCCCGGGCGTCGGCCAACCGTATCATCGGTGAAGCCGACCTAGTCTGCTATGTCGGCTCCAAGACGGGTGGCATGACAACGCATTTCTGGCAGGTGCCCGCGCCCGGCGTTGATGCCATCCAAATCGATATTGAGCCCGNCGAAATCGGTCGCAATTACCCGTTGAAGGCGGCTGTCCAGGGCGATGCCAAAACGGTGCTGTTTGCGATGGCGGAGATAATGGACATAGAAACGGCCACCAAACGCACTGCATGGACGGCCCGGATGCAGCAAATTGCCGCCGAGTGGCAAACCGAGTACGAACCCCTTCTGACCTCCAACGCTGTGCCCATCCGACCGGAGCGCATTTGCCGTGATCTGACCGATGCCCTGCCCTCTGACGCCTTTGTTGTGGTGGATACAGGCCACGCAGGCATGTGGATGGGCGGGATGTTTGACGTCTCTTCACCGGATCAAGGATATGTGCGGAGCGCCGGGCATCTNGGCTGGGCATTCCCGGCGGCCCTCGGCGCCAAATGCGCGCTGCCTAACCGTCCCGTGGTGTGCTTCACCGGCGATGCCGGATTCTGGTACCATATCGGTGAAATCGAAACGATGGTGCGCTGGAACATCAACGCTGTGATNGTCGTCAACAACAACAGCGCCGGGAACCAGTCCAAGACCGGTTTCGACCGTGCCTATGGCGGGAAGCAGACGGAAAAGGCACGCGAGATCTGGAACTTCACCCATGTGAACTTTGCCAACGTGGCCAACGAAATCGGCGCCTTGGGTATTCGGGTGGAAAAACCAGGCGACTTCAAGTCCGCGCTTGATCAGGGCCTCAGCGCCGGCCGACCTGTCGTCATTGACGTGGTCACCGATGTTGATGCCATTGCTCCCGTTGCGGTGATTTAGAGGGTGCCACCACCCAACCTCCTGGAAACCCGGGCCTATCAGGCTCGGCAACCCGGGAGCTAATGCGTAACGATCAGAAACCGTCCAAATGGGGCCTCAGATGGCACGCGATGCAAAAATTGAAGACGTAACCGGGCGATGGGCGCCTCGTTTTATCTCCAATGGCGTGCCCCTGACGGATTATCAGGAGGTTACCGGGTCACTCGAGACCTGGGAAGATTGGTGCAAGGCATGGGCCGGGCGAGCCGCCGTGCATGAAGCCATGGGCCGGGAAGCGCTCGACGCCGGCCACACCGTCAGCGCTGCTCAGCACCTGGATACGGCAGGGGTGCTCTATCATTTTGCTAAATTTGTCTTCGTGAACGATATGGATCAGCTCCGTACCACCCACAAGAAAGCGGTCGCCTGCCGAACCCTGGCGTTGCCGTATCTGGATCCGCCGGGCGAGCGCGTCGCCATCCCCTACGGTGGCAGCCACTTATACGGTATTCTCCGCAAACCCCCGGGCATCGTCCGCCCACCCGTGGTCATCTTGTGCATGGGCATGGATTCGGCGAAGGAAGAGATGAACTCCAACGAGATGCATTTCCTAAAACGGGGCATGGCAACACTGACCTTCGATGGGCCCGGCCAGGGGGAAGGGGAATACGACTTCCCCATCACGCCGGAATATGAAAAGCCAGTGGGGGCGGTTCTGGGGTTTATCGACACGCGCGATGACATCGATGGCACGCACATTGGCATTTGGGGTGTCAGTTTTGGCGGCTACTACGCCCCTCGCGCGCTGGCTTATCACCCACGCATCCGAGCGTGTATTGCGATTTCAGGACCGTTTGAATTCTTCAGTCACGTTCGGGGTCGTGGTGGGCTCACGGACGTGTTCACTCGGCGCAGCCATGCCGCCACCCATGAAGAGACTTTGGCCGTCGCCAAACGGGTCGATATGTCGGACGCAGTAAAAAAAATTACCCAGCCCCTCTTCGTGGTTGCCGGCGAGCACGACACCCTGACCCCGCCAGCGCATCAAAAGCGGCTCGTGGAGGAAACCCAGGGCGCGGCGGTATATTGCTATCTGCAAGGCGGCAATCACTGCGCCAATAATCTGCGCCACAAATATTCCCCTCAATCCGCCGACTGGATGGCGGGACATTTAAAGGCCCAATAGCGGGACCTCGTCCAAAATGTCCATAATTGGATTAACTCTCCGCGCCCGCAAGAAACACATCCGCGATGGCTGCGGACGTCCGGGCAAGACTGACGTCATCCCCCACATAATATTGCGCGGCATTACACTGCGTGATCAGCATCAAGGCTGCAAGCTCACAGTCCAGGCCTGGCTTCAGGTCGCCCGCCGCGACCCCGCTCTCCAGCAGCAGGCGGAACAACATGTCATATTCCCCCGTGAGACGGCCCAACTCCTGACGCCGGCCGGCGGGTAAATAGCGGCGCTCCCGTTGGAAGGATTTGATGTAATTGGGGATCGTGAGCACGGGTTCGATATGCGCCCAGATGGCATCGCGAATTTTATCCCGGGTCGCGCCGCCCCCGTCTAGGATCGCTTGCAGCCGCTCCAGATATCCAGCTGTCCCGATTCGGCATATTTCCTCGAGCGCTTCGTCCTTTGACGCGAAATAATAGTAAAGACTGGGCTGAGCGACCCCCAGCTCACCAGCGATGTCCGTGGTGGAGGCCCCATGATAGCCTTTACGCGCGATTACAGCGGCAGCGGCATCCAGCACCTCCTGCTGGCGGTGGCGGTATTTTTGCTTTTTCCCCCTTTTCAGGAGCGGGGCATGGCCTCCTTCTGGCATCGGCCCTAGTCCTCCAGAAGCGCAGCCAGTTTTCCTTTGATCACCTTGCGGGTGGGCGTTAGGGGCATATCTTTGACGGTTTCTAACCGCTCTGGCCATTTGTTCTTGGAGATATTTTGCGCCGCGAGAAAAGCCGTGATTTCAGCTAGGTCCGTGGTTTCACCGGAAACCAGCTGAACGAAACAACAGGCCCGTTCGCCTAACTTTTCGTCCTCCATGGGCACGATAGCCGTCATGGCCACCTTGGGATGGGTAAAAATAATTTCCTCGATGTCCGCCGGATTATACTTTACCCCGCCGCGGTTAATGATGTCTTTGATGCGGCCCGTAATGGTGAGATTGCCCTGACCGTCAATGGTAGCAAGGTCGCCGGTCCGAAACCAGCCCTCGCACGTGAAGGCTTCCGCATTGGCATCCGGATTGTTGAGATAGCCCGGAAAAACAGACGCACCCCGAACCTGCAGCTCCCCTTCCTCATTAGCGGAGAGCTGCGCACCGGTCTCGGCCGACACCACGCGGACCTCATTGCCAGGCGCGGCGGGGCCGGCGGACCGGGTCGCGGTTTCCACATCCATACCAGGGCGCGAGAACGTGCCAGCAGCGAGCTCGGTCATGCCCCAGAGCTGGCACAACGCGCTGCCGGTTTGCTCGCCCCAATATGTCATCACGTCCGGCGGACTATAGGCGCCGGAGAAAACCGAATATTTTACAGAGGAAAAATCATGGCTCTGGAGAATGTCCGTGCCCCTATAAGCGGCCGCATGAGCCGGTCCCATGAAAATCGCGGTAGTCTGTGTAGCCTCCACCACACGGGCCAGATCGGGGGGCGAAAAGGCCGGCAGCATGACCATGGCCGCGCCGGCAGCAAATGCGCAGTTGATATTATAAAGGCCATAGAGATGACTTAATGGTGCGGCAGACAACACCCGATCGTCTTCAATCATCTCGAATTCAGGCGCACAAAGCCGGCCGTGGCCCAGCATGTTCTGATAAGTGAGCGGCACGCCTTTGGGGTTAGATGTGGTACCGGAGGTGTATAATAGAAGATAAGGATCGGATCCGACCGGCGGATTGCCAATTACGGGTTTGCCCTCCTGCAACAAACTGCTAAAGGTTACTGCTCCCTCAGGGGCCTCCGGGCCGAGGACAATGACATCTTTCAAGGTTGTGGAATTGGCTTTAAATCCTGTCATCACCTGCGCCGTTGGAAACTCCTTAAAATCCGGCAAACAGACAACCGCCCGGGCCCCGGAATGGGTCAAGAAAAATTCGATGTCCGTCTTGCCATATGGCATGTGGATGGTTTGCATGACCCCACCGAACGCGGAAATCGCCACATGGGCGACCATAAATTCAGGAACATTGGGTAACTGAACCGCCACCACATCCCCTTTCATCAGACCCAGCCCCATGAGGCCGTTGGTAAGCTGATCGACCCTATCTTTAAGGTCGACCCAGGTGATGATATCGGTTTCCGTGATAATTGCGGGCGCCTCCGGACGCTCCGCCGCATGGCCGTTCAGCCATTGGATTAAAGTGTCATTCTTCCAATAGCCTTGCTCCAGGTAGTGCTGAGCGCGCTCCGGATGAAATGTAAGAGACTCTCTCAACGCCATGTTTTCTTCCCTGATCTTTAGCCGTTCTGCCGGATGCTGATATTCATTCGCTTTCCAGCGTTTGCCGCCGCCCAGATGAAAAAGCCGGCGGTGTAAATCAATGCGATGGTATTTGCGTTCAACAAACACGCGGACCACGCCAACCTGTTCAGGCAGCAGTCCAATTCGCGCAGCAATTTCATCATCTGTCAGCCCAGTGATTTCCCTCTGTCTTTCGATTTCCTCGAAATTGAGTTCCCGAACAGCATCACCCCGTCGGCTCTGTTTGTTGAGACTAAGCTTGAAGATGATCTCGCCATAAGTTTCGATCATCTGCTGGGTTACGCCATAAGACATGGATCACCCCTCCGATCCAGCGGGGGCACCCTGTTCGGCAAGGGCCTGGGCTTCTGCCTCCATTACCTTTTGCCGCATACCGCCCTTACGCGCGACCGCCGTCGCCATGACGGAAGATTGAGTGATGGGACAGACCCGCATGCATTCATAACAAAGGCTTAGCAGTTCTCCCGCGCCGATCGAGAGCTTGTACCAAATCATCTGATTTTCCGGAGAATGAACGGCCATACCTCGCTCAATGGGGTCTTTGGCATCCATCATGTCCAGGAGCACGTTGGGAATCGCCTCATATTGCTGAGACATGGCGGCGCAGGAATGTGAGTCATAATGCATTTCCGCGAGCTTTCCGTTCTCGTCGACAGAACCAGAGAGGCAGTCCACCGGACAGAAACGCATACAGGGTGTCTGGCCGGATTGTTCATAGAGTTTTACGCATGACGGATGAGGGCACGGATTGTCTGCCATCGGAGTGTCAGGTGGAAGCTCCATCTCGGTAAAAACCGAAGCATAATACATCATGCCGAATTCCGGATGAAGCAGAATATCCCCAGCCATAGATCGGGCGCCGATACCGGCAAGCTCAGCATGTAGCTTTAGACTTTGCATGGGCGTCCGGGCGCCTTTTTCAGGGTCCATGTCTGGGGGACAAAATATTGCGCGTTTCTGGTATTTTTTTTCAATGAAAAAAGCGAGTCCGTAGGCCGCCTTATAAGCCGCCGTTTCTGTGTCCCCAATGTACGCAAGCGTCCGGGCATCAGCCGCCCATGCGCCTTGTGTCCCACCACCAACGCCGATGGAAATCACAGACTTGGCACGTGGAAAAATATCCCGAGGGCCATAGCCTGGCGGGGCAATCTTCTCAACCAGGTCCACATCCACAACACCAAATGCTAAAACCCCCTTTTTCTGCGTGTAGGCACGCATGGCTTCTTTGGCTTCACCGGGATCAATTGTGATGCTCATAACAGATCTCCTCCTGCATTGCGGATTATAGGCGTCGAGCGCGTATTTTCAATAATACTATAGAATTTAGGAATTTTTATAGATTTATCGGCAACAAACACTTCATCTGATGCAAATGGTGGATGAAATGGACACAAATTCAGAAAATGTGATTAGCCATCGTGATCTTGATACGCGGGAATTTTAGCAAAACTTGTAACAATACTTGGGCACCCTAATAATTGCTCGTTACTGCTCGAACGTTGTTTTGATCGTTAATTTGTTGGACGCTATCCTATTTATTCTCGCATAATATAGGACCATCATATCCAAAATGCGGCTACGGAAATGCGTGATGATTGATGCCATGGAGACTCAACGGGGAAAAATCCTGATTGTCGGTGAATACACGGACATTTTTGACATTATTGAGGTCTTATTTGGCGAAACGCACGTCATCCTGACAGCAAGGTCCGGCAAACACGGCCTCGCCATNGTNATCGAAGAGACCCCGGATCTGATTCTATTGGACGTGAAATTNCCTGATATGGATGGTTACCAAGTCTGTAGCNGGCTTAAATCTGCTGCCGAAACGGANAATATNCCCGTCATTTTCCTCACCGCAGNGTCAGGAGCNAAAGAAGAATTGGCCGGCCTAAACATGGGTGCCATTGATTATATTTCCAAATCGACTACCCCGCAGATTGTAGAAGCTCGTATCCGCAATCACCTGTCGCAAAAACGCCAGTTGGATAAACTTGAAATCATGTCGGCGGTCGATGCTCTGACGGGAGTCCCCAACCGGCGGCGATTTGATGAGTATATGGATCAGGAATGGCGCCGGGGGAACCGGGATCAATANNCACTCNCACTGCTTATGATCGATATCGATCATTTCAAAAAATANAATGATACTTATGGCCACCAAAAAGGCGATGAATGCCTCAGACTTGTTGCCCATGAGATCCAGCAACACCTGCGCCGCCCATCAGATATGGTGGCCCGATACGGCGGCGAAGAATTTTCTATCATCCTGCCGGACACGCCCTTGGCGGCCGCGCTTGCCCTAGCTGACCGCATCAGGTCTGGCGTCGAGGATTTGAACCTTAAGCATACCGGCTCCGAGCCATTTGGGCATATAACAATTAGCATCGGTGTCGCNACAAAAGTGCCGAAAACTGATCATTCNATNGTATCTTTTATAGAAGCCGCAGATAAGAATCTNTATACCTCGAAAGACCGAGGNCGCAACCGCATCANGGGCNGTAGGGCGGCATAATGGACAAACGATAAATTACGGCATCGTAGCAATCGGTGATTNAACAACCNGTCCCCNGCCACAGCCACTAGAGCGTGACAAAGCCGCACCNTATACNCTATCCTTAAGNNNAATTANTTCGGGNGNGCGCAAAANTCATGACNGCATTTCCCATTCCCTCGACAGCTGCAGAGGCACTGCTTATGCGCCTGAAGGTCAATGGTGTCGATTATCTCTTTGGCAATGCGGGCACCGACTTCGCACCTGTTATCGAGGCTTTTGCAAACGCCGCACTCAAAAACTTGCCAGTTCCCGAGCCGCTCGTCATGCCCCACGAGTGTGCCGCCATTGGCATGGCCCACGGGTACTATCTTGCAACCGGGCGACCGCAAGCGGCCATGGTGCATGTCAATGTGGGTCTGGCCAATTCCGTCATGGGGCTCATCAACATGGCAAGCGACAATGTGCCCCTGTTCATGATGGCAGGCCGCACGCCGCTTACGGAACATAAGCGCACAGGCGCTCGCATGACACCGATCCAGTACGGCCAAGAGATGCGTGACCAAACCGGCTTGATCCGGGATGTGGTTAAGTGGGATTACGAACTTCGGTATCCGGAGCAAGTGGCAGATCTGGTTGATCGCGGTATGGCAATTGCCAAAAGTGCCCCGATGGGCCCGGTATACTTGGGATTACCTCGGGAGCCTCTCGCCGAGTCCTGGCCGGACGGGCGAGCCATCAATACCGCTATTCAAGCCATTCCGACACAGCCCGCTCCAGACCCGGCGGCAATCTCCCAAGCCGCCGAATGGCTGGACAGGGCGCACCATCCGCTCATCATCTGCCAGAGGGGAGATCCTGAAGGCCAGTTGTCGCAGGTTCTCTCTGATCTCGCAGCCAACCACGCAATCCCGGTCGTGGAGAATTTTTCGGTGCAAAATATACTCCCCTCCGCCCATCCCATGCAGAGCGGTTTCGATACTGGCACCTGGCTGGGCGATGCCGACATTGTGCTGGCCATTGATACGGAGGTGCCATGGATACAACGTGACCAGTCTCCTGGGACTGACGCGAAGGTCATCCATTTAGGCGTTGACCCTCTGTTCACCCGAATGCCAGCCAGGAGCTATCAGAGCGATCTCGCAATTACGTCGGATCCTGTCACCGGTATTGAGGCGCTGGCAGCCGCCATGACCGGCGCTCGAAATTTGGAACGGTTTAATACCATCAGAGAAAAAAATGAGGCCCGGCGTGCGAACGCGCGCGCGCGCGCGCTCAAAGGCAACGGCTCACCTATGACACCCGCCTTTGTCGCCGCATGTCTCTCGAATATTTTAAGCGAGGACGGCCGGATCTTTAACGAGCTCGGCGCGCCCACCCCATTTATGGATCTCAAGGGACCCAACCAGGCCATTTCAAATCCCTATTCGGGCGGCCTCGGCTGGGGCCTGCCGGCGGCCCTGGGGGCCTCATTGGCGAATCCCCGCCGGCTCAACATCGCCTGTGTGGGCGACGGATCCTATATTTTTTCAAATCCCGTTGCTTGCCATCAGATTGCCGAAGCACACGACCTGCCTGTTCTGATCATCGTCATGAATAACGGCATATGGAATGCGGTTCGCCGGGCGGCTCGCAATGTGTATCCCGAAGGAAATGCAAATAAAATGAATGTTATGCCGCTCACCTCTCTACAGCCGATGCCCGATTTCTGTCGCATAACGGAAGCCAGCCGGGGTTATGCAGAACGGGTCGAGACCGGTGATGACCTGCCTGGCGCGCTCGACCGAGCCTTAAACGTCATTCAAATAGAAAAACGCCACGCCCTCTTGGAGTTGAAGGTGGTGGTGACAGACTAGTCCAAATCTTTGATTGACGGTCTGCGATCCGATCGCAGGACAGCTATGCAGCTGGCTGTCTAACGCGCATTCGGTCTTGGCGCTGGCGCACACATCGCGCCCGATGGAGCCTGACCGCTTCCCCATGACAAGACTGGCGGCTGGACATAGGGATTGGGAGCCTCACTGGCCGCCATATCAATCCCGGCCACCAACACGAGAAAGCCGATCGCGGCCCATGCAATGGATCGTTTGGTGGTCACGCTGGCCTCTGTTCCAGGCCGAGCAGCGGGCGCAGGCGCACTCCAAAAAAAGAGCCCACAAATGCGGCAACGAACCAGGCCCAACCGTGCAAGCTCCCCGTTGAAATACCACTGAAAAATGCGCCGACATTGCACCCGAACGCCAACCGGGAGGAATAGCCCATCAGCAACCCGGCGATGATTGCCGTTCCATACCCGATCAATGGCAGCTTAATCCGTTCATGCCCAAGATCACCCCGCCAGGTAGCAATCGCAAAGGAGCCAAGGATTAAACCGATATTAGTCAATGAGGTAACATCCGAGAAAATTGTTTGCGTTAGGCGAACCTGTTGCACCGGTGCCGCCCAAAACAGCGACCCCGTTAAGTCGATGGCGAAGAGTTGGGACACTTTGGCCGTCCATAATCCCAAGCCGTAGACCACGCCCCACGGCTGACCAGACACAATAAGATGGAGTACCGCCAGTGCCGTAACAGTAGCCGCGGCGACCCAAAGGCGGCGAGGAATTTTTCGCTGCTCAGGTGGCGCCCATCTCAGGGCAATCAGGGCGATAATAGATAACCCCAGGAGTGTGGCCGCAAGACCTGCGACAGGTCCCAACAAATCGGTCAACGTTAGGGTCTGCGTCGTCCCCAAATCGATCCACCAATCCAAGTTATAGGAGCCCGCGAAACTGCCGATTGCGAAAAATGGCAGTACCAGCAAACCGACAGTATTTCCGCTACCCGCATTCACCAATGTTCCAGATCCGCACCCGAGAACAAGTTGCATACTGAGGCCGAAGATAAATGCCCCGGCGACCATCGCCAAACCAACAGGTGCATGCGCTCCAACCAATTCTGCCGGGTTAGACGCGAGCAAGGGAAAGGCAATAATGGCAACGCCGCCGATGGCCGCCAACTGCGCGACCACTCCAGCCGGTTCGCGGCGCAGAATCAGGGCGCGCCACGGTCCCGCGAAGCCAAAACGAAGCCCTTCGAGAGTCATACCCAAAGCAAGTCCCAAGGCGAGGACCAACCCGAAGCGAGCGCCGACAAACACCGAAATCATACCGACAACAGCGAGCAGGAGAATGAGCAAGTTGGTGCGCGCCAGCATACGGCGCGCACCAACTGATAAGGCAGAGGTGAATGTCATAGTGACACTGAAAACGATCAAAACTGCTTGGCGACTAGCGCTTAATCTTATCCATCAAGTTTTCCAGAAGGCCGGGCGTGTTGTCCATTGGGAAATTGGCATGTGACCAACCAACCATTGACTCTGGATAGAGTTTTACGTCCTCGACACCACCGAGTTCGCTTAGCGCAAACCAATTAGTTGCCGCCCAATGGCCGGTATTGCAAAATGAGACAAGAGGCTCATCCTTTTTGAAACCATTGGAACTTGCAAGGGATTGCGCTGCGGATGCGTCAATGATGGAAGCTCCACCCGCAAACCATTTGGAATGCGCAAAATAATCAGATTTGGGCAATGTACCCGGCCGGGCGGCGGCCGGATGCTGCTTCTTGCCGCGATAAAACGACAACGGCCTAGCGTCGATCAAGCGGGCGTCATCGTCCCCTTTCACAACGGCGAGAACGTCGTTCCGGGTCGCAAGCCATTGCTTACGGAGGGTGACTACGATCATACTTGCCTGGGGTATTGCTGGTGAAGCGCTGACTTGCCTACTCGCTTCTTTTGTCCATGCGTTCATCCCCCCATTCAAAATGGCGAGATGTTTGATGCCCGACGATTTGAGGGTCCAATAAACCCGGGCGGCAGCACCAAAGTCGGTTTCATTTTTCCCCTGATAGACGACAACCGTTGGCTTGTCAGCCGTAACACCCAACTTTCGAAACAGGGTGGTCAGATGAGCATCCGTGGCCAGTTGGCCAGGATTCGTTGAGGGACCGCGAAATGCCCCATAACCGACGCTGATTGCCCCAGGAATGTAACCGTCTTTCACCGCATTGCCGCGAATATCCAGGATGAAGGGGGCTTCTGTGAGACGAAGGTTTGCCAACTGATCAGCAGAAATAAGCGGCCCAAACCGTGTTTCGGTTGCGTGACCCGACGGTGCCGCCGCGGCTATGACTAATATCGCCAGCAGTCCGAACAGAAATTTTTGCATGGTTTTCGATCCTCTGA
>NHHQ01000053.1 GCA_002170915.1 Rhodospirillaceae bacterium TMED167
ATAAAATAGACCGAGACAGAATACTAAATCTTTTGTTTCACCTTAAAAAGGCTTGATCCTAAAAAAATGAAGGCACTTATACTTTACCAGGAAACACCTTCAAATAGTCCCTACCGATTCCGAACATATCCAGAATTAGACGCACACTCAAAACAAAACCCAGTACTTCATTTATAGAAAAGCCCATGCTAGCCTATCTCTAAAAAACGACAATGGTCTTAATTGGAGGTAGTATTCATGGCAAAACGCGGCATTCATTTTGTTGGAAGCCTTGGCATGAGTGATGTTGAGGCTGGCTTTCGGTTTCTATCTGAGAAAATCGGTGTAAATGCAAGACGTTACCCGGATGGTGAACCTGGTGACCGCGCAAACTGGATACGTTTTCAAATTGGTATGCTCAACGCTCACCCTAATATCGAACTTATACGAAGTAAGCAGATGCAGGCTGGAGGCGAACAGTTCAATCGCCCTTATTATCGGACGGTAGACGGCACTCAACCCGGTGATATCGAATTTGGCGAACTAGGTTATGCAGATGCCGCTCAAATATCATACGAGATATTTAATCGCTTAAAAAAAGAAGGCGTTATATCCTCAGATATTCGTTTTCAGGTATGCCTACCCACCCCTGCAGCAGTAATCGGAGGATTTATAGATCCCGAACAACAAGCTGCTATTGAGCCAGCCTACGAAAGAGCAATGCTGGCCGAAGTAGATCTATTAATTAACAAAATACCTAATAGTGAATTGTCTATACAGTGGGATATTGCACATGAACCGATTTCTGCTGAAGGTGGTGGACCTGGTTTATATTATGGAGATATACATGAAGGTACAGTTGAACGAGTGTGCAGGCTTTCTGACGCTGTTCCACAAACAGTCGAATTGGGCCTCCATTTATGTTACGGTGATCCGGGCCACAAACACATAATAGAACCATCTGATTTGAGCGTTTGCGTGGAATTTTCAAACGGGTTCACTGTCGGAACAAAACGGTCGATCGAATGGATCCATATGCCTGTTCCCCGCGACCGTAATGACGAGAAATATTTTGAAGCACTCTCGAAACTAAAATTAGCCCCTGAAACCGAGTTAATTCTGGGTTTAGTTCACCACACTGGGGGTATCGAAGGTACCCGCCAGCGGATAGAAACCGCCACCCAATACATTAAAGATTTCGCCATTTCTACGGAATGCGGCCTAGGGCGTCGCGAACCTAGTACATTGAACGAGTTAATGGATCTTCTCATTTCCGCAGCAAATATCTAACATTTATCCCGAAAAACGGAAATAAGCGCCGTTAATGTTACATACTTTTAAAACTTTACTTTGACTAAATGTCTGATTCAAATCGTGATAAATCGAATATTTTTTGGATCAAATAGATTTAACGGCGGTAATTAGATAGAAAAAAATCGGGTCTCACAGTCCGATAATAATTTCTGATGCTATGACCGCCAATTGAGAAAGTATTTTTCAGCTTTACTAATCAACCAACCGACGGTGAGACCAAGAACTGACAATAAGGCAACGCCTGCAATCAGTTGATCGGTCGCCATCAAACTACCTGCAAGCAAAATGTAGGCCCCGATACCGAATTCTGCCCCAATCATCTCTGCTGCTACCAAAAGAATAATAGCAATGGATGCAGAAATACGAGCCCCTGAGAGTATCGCAGGTAGCGCACCGGGGAGAATGATTTTACGTACAATAGAGAACCAAGATAGACCGAAGGATTGGCCCATTCGTATCAGGTTACGATCCACATTATCAACGCCACCATAAACAGTAATAACGGTCGGAAAAAAGGTTCCGAAAAGTATTGTCGCGACCTTTGAGCCCTCTCCAATCCCAAACCAAATAATAAATAGTGGTAACATTGCGATCTTGGGAATTGGAAACATAGCTGACACCAATGGCACGAAACCAGCGCGAGCAAGTGAGAACAGGCCGATGGATAAACCTACGAGCAAGCCAAGAACAGTGCCACTAATCCAACCTGTCACTAACCGAGTCACCGACGCACTTACATGTTTCCATAACAAACCAGACACCACCAGTTCTTGGAAAGCTGCAAACGCCTCAGATGGGGCTGGCAGGACTAACTGGCTAATCCACCCAACGTGTGAACCCCATTCCCAGAAGGCAATCAAGAGAACGAACACCATGGCCCCAACCAATCCTATCGAACGCGGTGCAAAACCCCCACCTCGGAAAGGAACCGGTTCGGCGCTAGGCAACTTAGACTGTAATATTGGAGTTTCAGACATCGGAGAGTTCCAAATCAGCTGCCAGGGCTTCATCCTTCATGAGACGCCATAAATGATCTTGTCGATCGATGAGTTCAGGATCAGTAATCTTACGTTCAGCTAACGGTGTTTCTATCGTAACGACTTCGCGGATTTGTCCGGGCCGCCTAGAAAACACAGCCACGCTGTGACCCAAACGAACCGCCTCAGCTAGATTATGAGTTACGTAAACGGCTGTGAAGGGCTCTCTCGTCCAGAGGTCAACAAGATCCTCAATCAAGAGCTCCCGGGTCTGACTGTCTAGAGCTGATAACGGCTCATCCATCAGGAATACCGCAGGATTTACAGCGAGCGCGCGAGCGATAGCAACACGTTGCTTCATACCTCCCGAAAGCTGCCGAGGAAGCGCATCGCAAAAATCGCTTAACTTTGTGCGCTGAAGCACGTTATCAACGATATCTTTGCGTTGTTGCCTCGATAACTTTTGGTCTTCCAAAACCAAGTTTACGTTGCCGGCGACCGTTCGCCAGGGCAGGAGAGCAAAATCCTGAAAAATATAAGTCAGGGGATTGAGAGAGTCCGCCGGCGCGTCTCCCATCTGCATAATCTGTCCTGCACTGGGGCGCTCAAGCCCGCCAATTAGCCTCAATAAAGTAGACTTGCCGCAACCTGACGGGCCAACAATACACAGGATTTTTCCATGCCCTATTGCTAGGTCAATACTCTCGAGGATCTTCAGAGAGCCGTAGTTGTGGCTTATACCCTCAAGCAGCAAATCCATAATCGGCCTCCAAATCAAACATTCTGGGGGACCCATTTCTGGGCCCACCCAAAATGTTTAACAAATTGTCAGTAGGTGCGGACAAAACTTTTATCAACGAGCATATCGATAGTAATGTCTTTGCCAACTAAACCCTCAGACTGGAACCATTGCAATTGATCTGTAACGTTCGTGACGTTCAATGCCGCATTCTTATTAATGCGCATAGCTCCATTTCGGATCGAAGGTGCAGCTTTTGCATATGGCCGACTGGTGTAGACATATTTATGTATAAGCTTAACCATCTTTTCCGCTTCCTTAGCACCTGCCGTTTTATCGACGAGTGCCGCGTTGAAATCTGCAGCACCTTGTGAGAATGCGGCCAAAAAACGTTTTACCAAATTCCGGTTCTGGGACGCGTTCTTAGCGGACGTGAAGACTGTAGTAACCTGATAGTCGGGAATATAATCGGTTATCTTGCCGATACTGACCACTGCTGGTCCCTTGGACAAGGCCTTGGCGATATGTGGTACAATGGACCAAGCGTCAATCTGCCCAGATTTGAGGGCCCCTATAATCGCACCTACCTTCTGCAAAGGTTTGACCTTGATCTCAGATCCAGGAAAGCCCTCTTTTTGCGCAATCTTGTGAGCCATGTAATGGAAAGAAGAGCCAGCCTGAGTGATGCCATACGTTCGACCCCTAAGTTTATCCGGCGAAGTCACACCAGCGTCGTAGGCTTTTTTTGAAACCAAGATCATTTGACCATCTACACCTCTCTCCTCGTGAAGTGCGCCACCTACGACTTTTATTGCCCCCTTCTTAGCAAGATTTATAAGGCCACCAGAAATAGCGGTAACACCGACGTCTACGTCACCGGATGCAATGGCAACGGCCATCGGTTGTGCCGCTTGAAAAAATTTAAATGTAACGTCCAGATTATTGTTTTTAAAATAGCCGCGCTCAAATGCGACAAAACTAGCTGAATGAGAAGTAAATCGTAATGCACCCACATTGATCTTATCTGCCGCCAAGGCCGCTTCGCATCCGATTGCAACGGCCATCAGGCCGACTGCAAAACCAAGAATAGTGCGACGTTTGAAACTTTGATTTCCCATGTGTATCTCCCTCAAAAAATTATTTCCTCAATCGAACCCTCTTCAGTCATACGAGGGTCAATCATTTGTGCTCAAGCTCAAGCTTAAATCAAACAGTGTCAGCAACGTGAAGCAACATCAAACTACAAGCATTCAAGTGAAACCCGATAATTGCCGAGGTTTTAATTTGATCCTGGTCCTGAGTGCTCTCGATAATCTATTATCAATCACCCGCTCATTAGCAACCCTCCGGATGGAACAAAATAGTGCTTAGTAAAGAGCAAAACGATTATCTTTGCCAAACCGATGCAGGAACGCCGATGGGTAGTCTTTTCCGGCGGTTTTGGGCGCCGTTCATGGTTTCAGAAGAATTGCCGGCGCCAGAT
This sequence comes from Rhodospirillaceae bacterium TMED167, assembly GCA_002170915.1. The sequence continues at coordinate 4,493 of NHHQ01000053.1, forward strand.
TGTGATCCTGTCCGCGTCCGTTTGATGGGTGAAGACCTCATTGCTTTCAAAGATACGGACAGCCGCATTGGTTTGATTGATCAAAATTGCGCCCACCGTGGTGTCTCGCTTTGGTTTGGGCGCAACGAAGAATGTGGCATTCGATGCCCCTACCACGGTTGGAAATTCGATGTCGACGGCAATTGTATTGAGTTGCCGTCAGAGGGAAATAATCCACAAGCCATGGCAAGGGTAAAATTGAAATCCTATCCCTGCATTGAGAAGAGCGGCGTTATTTGGGCCTATATGGGCCCATCGGACCAACAGCCAAAGCCCCCAAATCTCGAATGGACAAATGTTCCTGACAATCATGTCTTTGTCTCTAAACGCATTCAGGAGTGTAATTATCTGCAGGCCTTGGAGGGTGGCATCGACTCCAGCCATGTCTCTTGGCTCCACAGCGGTGCTCTGAACACAGATCCGCTGTTTAAAGGCAGCAAGGGTAATCAATATAACGCCGCGGATAAAATGCCAGTCTTTGAAGTGGAGCCATTTGATGGCGGGTTGCTGATTGCAGCCCGGCGGAATGCAGACAATGACAAATATTACTGGCGGATCACCCCTTGGATATTACCTTGGCACACGTTAATTCCCCCACGTGCTAACCATCCGATTGGTGGTCACGTATGGGTGCCCATTGATGACCACACATGTTGGACTTGGAGTTTCAATTATCATCCAAGTCGTCCACTTTCGACAGACGAACGGCGTGCGATGGAGGCCGGCAAAGGTATCCATACCGAGAATATTCCAGGCACCTTTATTCCCAAGGCTAACAGAACTAATGACTACTTTATGGACCGCGACGCCCAAAGAGCGGGCTCCACATATAGCGGCATCGAGGGCATCGCCATGCAGGACGCGTCCCTTCAGGAGAGCATGGGCACTATCCAAGATCGCACGCGGGAAAATCTATGTGGTACGGATAACGGCGTGACGATGATGCGCCAATATCTAATCCGAGCTGCAGAGGCCAATAAACGTGGTGAAGATATAATGGGATTACATCCTAAACACCAAANAGTNCGCTCTGCTTCTGCTGAGCTGGGAAAAGATGTTAAATTTTCCGAAGGGGCTAAGGATGGCCTATTTGCTGAACTTGGCACGCCTCCATCAACNGTCTGAGATCATAAATGACTGANGAAATTCTGCCGATTGTTGCCTTGTCTGCCGGTGACCCCGCAGGTATCGGGCCGGAACTNTGTATCAAAGCTGCATTATCTAATGAGGTAACCTCGATTTGTCACCCTCTCATCTACTGTGACCAGGAGGTACTATGGAGCCACGTCGANGCCATAGCCCTTGATATTGAAATCGATGTCTGTACAGAGATCTCCCAAATCGATTGGCATTCACCGGGTTTGAAATGCCTGGGCCTCGATTTATTTGCTTCGAAAAAATTTCACATGGGCGAGATCAATGCTGACAATGGTCGCGTGTCCGTCGCCTGTGGCGCAGCAGCTATTAAGGCGGCTGTTGCTGGTGAGGTCTCCGCCGTGGTTGCAGCACCACAAACGGAAAAGTCTATCCATTTGGCCGGTATTGAGTTTGACGGATATCCATCCTTTGTCGCGCGCCAAACCGGATTGGCCCCCGAAGACGTCTATTTAATGGTGTGTTTTGACGAATACCGAATTGCGCACACAACACTCCACTCCANTGTCCGCCATTCGATAGATCTGATTACCGAAGAGCGAGTAAAACACATCATACATTCGGTAGATAGAACTTTAAAAAAAATTGGTATTGAAAACCCCCGTATTTTGGTTTCTGGGTTAAACCCTCATGCAAGTGAGGGAGGCCTTTTTGGCACTGAGGAGGCAGAAATTATNGAACCNGCTNTCGCTGCCATGAGAGATGGCGGTGTCCTTGTTGAGGGCCCCATAGCTGCTGACCTCCTGNTCCATAAAGATGGGTTCGACGCCTTTATTGTCATGCTTCACGATCAAGGTCATATCCCAGCAAAACTGATGGCCAAGCATCGCACGGCGGGACTGTCCATTGGCAGTCCCATCCTGTTCTCATCTGTTGCCCATGGCAGTGCTCATGATATTGCCGGGCAAGGTGTCGCCGAGCCCACGGCGGTCATTGAAGCTGTTCGNCGGNTGGTAGGGCCATTNACCAGAGCGCCGTAGCCTTGTCCGGCTNNCTACTCGCTCTATTTNNCCCCNTNACGCGCACACAAAAATAATCCNATACAATTTAAGTTGNAATTATTGTCGGATAACAAGTTTATTAACGGGCAACGAAAATCGACTTTTTTCACCCTTTCCTTGCCGCGTGAACAGCGCTTCAAGCTCCTGTAACATTTGCTTATGAGCTGAACCCGACAATACAAACGATGCGTAGAAAAAACCAGCAGCTTCACGCGCCAGGATATTTGGGGACGCACATAAATCAAAAACCAAGGGCTCGATGGTTATACTTGCTCCGTTGAATGAATCGATGGCAAGCTGTTCAAGACTATGCCCATCCCTAACAAGGGGATCTCCCAAATCAGTCTGACCGTATTTGGGATGCTCAAGGCGAACAAAATGATAGATTAAATTGTGTATTTCCGAATAGTAGGGAGCACTCTCTGGTTCTCCGTCAACGATCGCCGCAAATATGCCTCTGGGCCGAAGCAATCTTTTAACCTCCCGCATGACCACAGGAACCTGGTCCATGAGGGTCAAGGCCCAATGACATAGGACCACGTCGAATTCAGCATCATCGATAAAAGAGAGATCCTGAGCCACGCCCAGGTAAAGTCTGACTGCGGGATCGGGGTTCCGCTGACGCGCCAATGCCAACTCTTCCTCACTCATATCCACACCTGTCACTGNGCAAGCGCCACCANACCGTTGGCGACAAATTTCAAGTAACACACCGCTNCCACAGGCGAGNTCCATTACGTTTGAATGTTTGAGAGGGTCTACGACGCTGGAGAGTTGCTCGTAACTATTTCGACCCAATACGTCCAGGCAGCGCAATGCGCAGGATTCTGCAAAGCCCGCATGGTCACGGTGAACCAGCATCAGATGTTCCCGAAGGTTCGCGTGGCTAGGCTGTTGGCCTTTCTTTAGACTATTCATCCAGCTCGATTCAATACTATTCCACGCTTTCATTGATAAAAAATATCCATTTTATTAAGTGAGGTATTAGGCCCAGGTGTGGGTCGGTTGAGTGCATGGTCCAATGTCAGCTTAATGACGGCGGAGGTCGGGCATTTAAAAGACTGGGGGTTATAACCATGAAACTAAATGAACAGAAGAATACGTAAATCGCTAATGTGACAAACTGAGTCTCTAAGGTAACACCGGCGTCTATTAATAAGCCCATCAACCCAGGTGCAATGGACGTAGACAGTACCAACATGGCAAAGCACATAGACCTAATCGCACCCAAGTATTCAGAGCCATAAAGTTCAACCCATAAGGCGCTCAGAACAATCGTTGCAGCTCCAGCGGACGCTCCCATTAAGATCATAAAGACAGGAGCAGCATAGGTCTCGTCTGTACTGGATAGGAGTGCCAGCCCTAAACCTAGCGGAACCAGGTAGAACCGCAATAAAGACACGGCACTAAATTGGTCTACCAACCACCCTGACGCGAGCGTAATTCCCGTCGCGCTTGCCGCATACAGAGGATAACAAGATGCAAACATTGCAAGCGACCAAGATTTTGTTTCAACGAGATGAACCTGATGGAACAGGATCCCAGTCATAATGAACGGCGCTGCAAGTAGCCCGGGTATTAGTTGATAAAATCGTAAGTCCTTGAGGACTTGGGCTCGGTTCCACGACACACGAGGATTTCCGGACGGATCCGGTTCTTCATTTTGCGACCGATCAAGGCCTTGAGATCGCACGCATTTTCCAAGCCAGCAAAGGACCGGAACAAAAATCACGGCCACACAAAGCGAGACCCCCATCCAAATTTCACGCCAAGTTAACAAGGTCAAAGAGAAAGCCACAAGAAAGGGTAAGAGAGCCTCGCCCAGAGGGTGTCCAAGTGATGCAATGCTTAACGCTCGCCCGCGACCTCTCGAAAACCAACGCGCCATGGCAGTCATGGCGACATGAGTGCACAAGCCTTGGCCGAACAAACGGAGCCCGAATAGAGACAAAAAAAGTAGTGCGAGCGAACTGGCATTGGCCATCAGCACCCCAAATCCGCTTAACGCCAAGAGCGTAACTGCTCCAAGCAGCGACAGATCAATTTCGTCTGCAAATTTTCCAATCCAAAAAAAAACTAGGGCACTGGCAAGTGTTGCCGCTGAATAAAGTGTCCCGAACATCCCATGTGAGAGGTTCAATTCGCTTCTTATTTCTCCGGCAAAAAGGGAAACAAAAAACGTTTGCCCGATACTTGATCCGAAAGTCAGGAGGACCCCCATACCAAGCGCCGGTGTGGCTCCAATCAAAATACGTTTGAAAAACATGGAAGATATAAAGCTCTGTGGCCCTTATCATTCGGGATAAATATTCTCGCGGCCATAACTATTCAGCTTAGGATAGAAAAATCAGCATAACCTCCTGCTCGAACCGCCATAGTCCATCTTTAAGGCAATTATCTAAGTAGGGGCCAGTCGTCGAATTATCCCGCATCGCCTCTAGATCAATGGTGTCATCGAAAATGCAGCGCTGTAGATAACCCTCTACCTGAGGCAGCGAGCCTTCGGGCACACCATTTTCATAGCAGATTTTCTCAACTTTGTAAGAGACGCCCATCTTCGTTAGCGTTTGTATTATTTGTTCAGCGCTCGAATAAGGCTCACCCGAACCTCCCTTGAAGCCGTTTAAGTAATGCTCATAAAAGCGAAGATAGTGAGATTTATCGCTCGCATGGGCTATAAAACCTACGCCAGCGAGGGCAAAAATAAAGCGTTCTAAGGCGACTTCGAGTTCTTCTTTAGGAACCGCGTACAAAGCATGGGTGGCCCACAGGATATCGAAGGCTCCCCGATCACAGGGCAAATCCTGTAAAGTGGTCTCAAATTCGGCGCCAGCTACAAATGGAGGCGAGAGAACTCCCCGAGCCTCGGAAATTGAAAATGCAGAGGGATCAAGGAGCGCATATTCGACGGGAAATAGTTTTGCATCGGCAATCTTGGCATATTGGCCAAGTGCCAACGGAAATTTACCAGATCCGCAAGCGACATCCAAAAGCTTTAGGCTGCGATGCCCCACTTCTGCTTGACGTGTTTCCAGCCACTTCTTCCAATCGAGGGATTCTGCAAGATACTTATAATCTACAGAGGCAAGGGTATAGAAAGCCTCCATTTCGGTTCGGCTGGCTTCGCTCCAATGTTCACAACTTCGCACAAATGTGTCTGTCATATTTTTAACCCTCCGAGTCCCAGCAGATCGGGTTGAGCTCGCTTGCTGCTACTCCACCGGGATTTACGCCGGGAATGAATTTCTGCCAATCACCGGACACCATCGTTGGCTCAGGAATAACACGCGCCCCATCCGCAAAATACGTATTCGCCAACACGACACGGCTCTGGCGGGTCTGGTTTTGCTCAGCTGTGTGGAAACTACGATTATGATGGAAGCTCACTTCGCCAATATCAAATGCTCCATCTTCAATAACTACCTTGTTTGCACTAAAAACCTCGGAAATTTGGCGATCGTAGCTGGTATCAAACTTGTTAAATTCGATATCTTTAACCAGGTCAAAAACGCCGAGAGGCTTGGCAAAGGCCAAAGGGCCCATCGCAATTGGGATCGGCTGGGCAGGTATCCATGCAGTTACGACATCATCGGTCGCTAGCGGAAAATGGTGATCATCAAAGTGCCAGGGTGTTCTGCCACAACCGGGCTCCTTCGACAGGATATTATCATGATAAAGTCGTACGCTTTGTACATCCAAAAGTTCCGCGCATATTTTGCCTATTCGTTCACTGACGACGTATGACCTGATGAGGGAATTCTCCGGCCATGCCAACTCAATGCTGAGAAAGCGATCGCGCACACCCCCGTCTAGGGAGACCTTGAAAAATTCTTCCAAGAGCTTAATTAGCTCCGTTCGGAGCCTGATCACGGCACCCGGAGAGAGGACGTTTGCCAGTTTGACAAAACCGTCTCTCCGAAAGTCTTCTCGATGTTGCGTGGTCAGTTCGAAGGGTATTCGCATTTCTTCAGAAATCTCGGAATCGCTTGGCAAATCTATTGAGGGCAATGGTGCGACATCGGATAAGACACCTGCCCTATGGCCACTGTTGTCAGCGAGTGTCACGTACCAATCCCACCAAGCCTGATTGTCCTGCTCCCACGGCTGATTGACATCAGTTCGACGCGCATTGTTACCTGTTAGCATTACGGGTTACTGCTTTTTTCTGCTAAGGGTCATGGCGTCGCGCCCAGCGAAGCAAGATGATCGGCAGCAACAAAGTATGGGAGATTATCCCTGTCTGAACATCCCATCATCACCAACCGTTCAGTAATTTTAAGAGCTTTTTGGTATTTGCGTTCGTTTTCATCTCGTCCATTGACCAGGAACATCTCACCGCACACAGAAATACCGTAGTTTGCTTGGAGTGAACGAATTTTTCGACCTGAAATGAGACCGTCAGAGATCAGGGAGAGATCAAATTCTTCTTTTTGTGTGATTCTATAATCGTTCTCGACCAGATATGCGCGTATCCTCCCTTCTGCCTCTAGGGCCGCGTCCCAATAATCCGACTCTGATTTAGTAGGTGCACCAGTCACCCCGAGGAAAGCGTGGCAAAAAATAAGAAATGCCTGCTCATCTGATGTCGCGGTTTTCCATGCCCTCGAGCCAAGCTTTTGCCAGATAGACAAATTCATCTCATCATAAACTCTTGGCACCCGATCAAAAAATAAGCGATGTAATCCATTTTCGTTCAGCGTATTATCTAATTTCTGTTCCTTATAAATATCGGTAGCGGCGTACGTGCCACAAATAGGACACGTGTCGTCTTCATAAGCCCCCTTTTTGTAAATAAACGAACACCGCGTCCTGTTTGGCAGTTCGCTCTTACACAGAAGATAAGTATCATTAATATCTTCATCATCCTGTTGCTGTCCGATCCAATTAAATCGGTTCATAAAACGGATATGCGAGCGCCTATGGCTCCACAGGTTCCATTCCAGTTTTTCAACTGGGCCAAATGTACTCCAGTTCGAACTAACATCGATGATGACGCATTGTTCTTTGCCCGGCGCCGACCGCAATCCACGGCCGACCGATTGCCCCCATAATACCTTTGAGAGCGTTGGTCGGAGGTGCACGATGATATTGCAGTGTGGATTATCCCACCCCTCCGAGAGAACTCCCACTGACACCATCGCCTCAATGTCACCGTTTTCATGACGCGCGAGTAACTTCATTCTCTCGTTGACCGGTGTCTTAGCCGTTACGATGGCAGCCTCGATACCGTTTTCCCGGATGCTACGCAAAGTGGTTTCTGCGACACTGACATCGGCACAAAACCAGGCAGAGATCGGCTTCCCCATAGTTTTCTGACGTTCCTCGCCGTAACTCCATATTGCATAGTCTATCATCGAAGACCTAGTTATTGCCGATGATAATTTCGCGACAGGGAAATCACCTGAACTGATATCAATTGTGTCCAGTTCTAGATCGTGCACGAAATGGGGCCGATAAATCGGCTTCACCAAAACACCCTCTTCAATTAAATTTTCTATATTTGCGCAATCGATTATGGCATCAAACGCAAGCCCAAGTTGGTCACGTTGATCTCCCGTGCGACGCTCCGGGGACGCCGTCATGCCCATGAACGGGGCACCTTTTTTCCCTCGTTCATTGAAATCATCTATTATGCGTTTGTAGCCTGTCCCATTTGGTGACACCCGATGAGCCTCATCGACAATAATGAGGTCTGCCTTGGGGATTGCATCTTCTAAAACATTTTTCGCCCGCATCGTCGTTGAGAGCAAAATGTCATAGTCTTCAAATGCGGTCCCCTTATCTGATATTTTTAGTTTGCGGACGCGGTGCTTTTTCTTAAGAGCCTCGTGGAGTTGCTCCAGCAACACCAGTCTGTGGCAAAGAACGATAATCTTTTTGCCCTTAAAAAATCGCTCTATAAGCTCACTGGCCATCACAGTTTTACCTGCGCCGGTCGGTGCTTTTATAATAAATCTACGATATTTCTTCAGAATGGACGGGAATTCGTCGATAAATTTCTGTTGCCAATCTCTGAGATTCATGTCGCTTCTGTATGTTAGGGAGCAAAGTCAAAAGACTGATTGCTACGGAAAAGGAAAATAAAGTGCAATTTGTTAATTCCGAAACGGTCAAAGGTATCCGACACAATTTCGAAGCACAGAGGAGTTACTAACTTTAGACTGAAAATACCAGGAAATACTGGCGTATCATCATTTTTTATTTTCTTTTCTTTTTATCATTTAGCTACTGGGCAGAAACAAAGGAGAGGAATTTTTTAAACACCAAATTGCCGGAGCCTGCGGCTCAAGAAGTCAATGAACTTTCTTACCTTGAGGGGCAAATAACGCTTTTCCGGGTAGAGCGCTTCTGGGGTTATCAGTCTTAGTCGACTCGCAAGATTTTATAGGAAATAAAGCATAACTACGCACGAGCAGCATTATAGTTTTCAAGTTTGACCCTTGCTTCGTCAACGAGTGCCAACCCGGCTTTTGCATGATCAGAACCAATATCTGCTGTATGGCCTTCATATTCATCAAGCCCGAGAACGCTCGGACGTTGACCAAGGTTTTCCCACCAATTAGCAACCTGCGGTCGTCCATCAAACCAAATATCAAGCCACTTGATCATGTCTAAAACTTTGATAAGGGGTGCGTAGCAGGTTTCTACGAGCGTGAGATTATCGCCCATGATCCAAGGCCTACCATCTGACAGGGTGTCATCCATTTTTTTAAAAATACGGTCCCAACCCACAATGCCACGCAGCACCCAATCAGAATCCATACCTTCTCGTATTACGGATTGCTGTCGTAGAGTTTTTTCCAGATCAGGTTGCTTTTTCCATCTTTTTTCTAATTTATTTACGTCAATCACAGATCTAAAACGCGTTACAAAATTGAGAGCTGCTACACCAGGAAAACCTGTTTCATCGGAATCTTTTATCCATTCACGCATGTAGGCCCGCTGCAGAGGGTCACTGGGCTTGAGAGCTGGATCAGCCGCCAAATCGTCTATGTAGTCGCAAATTATTGAGGACTCTCGGATGGGCTGCCCGTTATGCACTAGAGTTGGCACCACCGCTTTGGGATTGATTTTCAAATAATCGCTCTCAAAGTGATCTTCATTTAATAGTTTAATGTAATGAGGGGTCCAGTCATCAATTCCCTTTTCTGAGAGTGTGACGACTGCTCTGTTAGAGCACACGGAATCCGCTTCTTTAAGATAATATAATTCTAACATTCTTCTACCCTCTAAAAGTACTTACCCCTAAGCGACTGCAGCTGGTCCGGGAATTGTGGGGTCAACGCCAGCCGCATATGTGGCCTTCTTCCGCCACTCGATAACAGCTTCCCGAAACTGAGGGCGTTGAGATATTTTCTCGTACCAATCCGTAATATGAGCGTACGGACTTAAGTCATAGCCCCCCGCAATCATCGTCGTTATCGTCGGCGACCATGAAATATCGGCAAGCGTATATTGATTACTCACGATATAGCCACCATCCGCAATCGCTTCGTCCATTTTTGAGAAAACTGAGTTTAGGAGCGAGATAGCAGTGTTGACATCTTCTTCTGAAAAATTCTTCCCACCACTATGCTTTCCATGAAAGGCAAGCATATCGGGATCTTTCTGCAATTTCGCGTACCGGGCCTCCTCCTCTTCTGTTTTAGGAAGCAATTTGGCGTTTATTTTGTGATATTGATAAGTCTTTATCGCTGGCAAGTGGAGGTCGCCCGATTGCTGAAGCCAGTATTCTATCTGGGCCTGAGATTGATCTGATACCGCCCGGAAATCTGGGTCTGGAAATTTTTCCTCCAGGTATAGGAGGATATCGTTGGACTCAACAACCACTTCACCATCATAGACGAGAGTGGGCACAACCCCTTTCGGATTAATGCCAAAATACTCTTCAGTAATATTTTCCTTTTTCCCAAGATCAATATGATGACCGACCCAATCGAGTTTTTTCTCCTCAAGGAGCAGACGCACACGCGCAGCACAATTAGAGCGAGCGGTATGGTACAGGTGTAATCCCTTGTGAGAGAGCACTATTTTATTCGCTGGCGTTATTATCCCCATCATCAATCCTTGTTTTATCGTTTTTTGCGCACACCGTTCACTTTAAAAGTAACGTGACGCTTTGGTTACAAAATATGACGTTTAGTAAGCTTTTCGCCCGCATTTGCAGCAGAACCAACAGTGCGAGCAATTACACTTTTATCATCAGGGCGATAAGATAGCGTTTCCTCCAAAAACAGGTCAGACCCCGTCACCCTGAGGAACCTTGCACCAGCCTCAAAATGTATTTGATGAATTTCGTGCGGACCAAACTTACCAGCCATACCCGGATCAAGACGGTACTTTCTTGAGAACTCTATTTCCGCATACCCATCTTTAGATTTATCATCTGTTCGGTTCCACTCAGTCATATCGGTGAATTTTTTGGCTTGACCATAGACGGCCCAAGAAGCGCCATGATCATGTGGTGGTGAGGTTTTTCCCTCTTTATAACCGTGTGCATACACGAGAAACCCTGTATCCCGGTCCTCGTAAAGTTCAACGACACCGTCATCGGCCGCTGCCCCACAATGCTCGTCAACAAACCTCTGATTTTCTTTAATTAAACGCTCCAGATTGAGCCTTACAATTTCTAAGTCCGCTTTGTTGTTAGCGTAGGCCGCTCTATTATCTGCACAGAATTGTTCGAAGCTGTAAGCCATTAATCACTTTCCCCCAAAATGATCACATACCGTCAAAGCAAATATGCTAGCCGGATCATTCAACCTCGTCCAATTTATATTATTTACTTAAGGTTTTAGAATTTCTATCTATCCACAGCCGATTGGCCACTCGCGAGATGAGCTTTCATAAATTCAGTTAAACTCCATACAGAGTTTAGGCAAAATAAATAGATATTAGCTCGTAATACGTATACCCCCTAAGAAGACGTCATCTCTCGAGCCTACCCGTTAGGCCTATGTAAATTTTTGAGGATCAGTAAAATGCAAGTACTCAGCACCGGTGCAGCCATTGTGCATTCACTCATCAAGCATGACGTGGACACAGTGTTCGGCGTGCCTGGGGCACATACCTATCACCTTTGCGATGCGCTTGCTCGCGAGAATAGCAAAATCGACTTCGTCACTGCCCGTCATGAGCAAGGAGCCGGCCACATGGCCTTCGGCTATGCGAAATCGACCGGTCGACCTGGTGTTTACACGGTAGTTCCGGGTCCAGGTGTCTTGAATTCTTCCTCATCACTTTCTATCGCTTATGCGACAAACTCCCCAGTATTATGTCTGACCGGTAACATTATGTCGCACTTGATCGGCAGAGGTCGTGGCCAACTCCACGAACTACCAGACCAACTGGCAACGCTCCGCAGCATTACCAAGTGGGCTGAACGGATAAATCACCCTTCCGAAGCGCCTGAGATTGTTTCTGAGGCTTTTCGACAAATGATGAGCGGGCGCCGGGGCCCAGTTTCTATTGAGGCCCCCTGGGACGTGTTTGGAATAAAAGGACCAGTAGATCTTGATGTTCGAAGTAATATAAAATCAACGCCAGAGCCAGATCCCGATCATGTCTCAAATGCGGCTGAGATTATCCTGACTGCTAAAAACCCAATAATCGTGGTGGGCGCAGGGGCCCAAGATGCTTCTCAATCAGTTCAGCGCCTTGCTGAACTGATCCAGGCTCCCGTTACTGCTCACCGCAGTGGCAAGGGCGTTCTCACAGATGCTCATGAATTAAGCCTCATGTCAGTCGCCGCATACGAGTATTGGCCAAAATGCGACTGCGTCATTGGTATTGGCAGCCGCCTTGAACTTATCCATTTTAAATGGCGAGCGGAACCGACCATAAAAACTGTACGGATCGACATTGATCCCACAGAGATGCCGCGCATACCAGCAGATGCCAAGATTGTCGCGGATGCAGCAGCTGGAACTGATGCCCTTGTCAGTGAACTTGAGAAATCTATTAGTGTACGGCAGTCACGGGAGCAGGAATTTTCAGGGTACCGGAGGATAGCTCAGGAAAAAATCGACAAAATCCAACCACAGGCAGGCTATTTAAAGGCCATCCGCAATGTCCTCCCAGACGATGGGATTTTGGTTGAAGAGGTTACCCAAGTCGCGTTTACCGCAAGATACGGGTTCCCGGTCTATGGCCCGCGGAAATTTATAACCAGCGGTTATCAGGACAGTCTGGGGTTTGGTTTTCAGACATCCGTCGGAGTAAAAGTAGCCAACCCGGATACCTGCGTAGTTTCTATCTCTGGCGACGGTGGCTTTATGTTTGGAGTACAGGAACTAGCAACTGCGGTCCAACATCAACTCAACATTATCGCGATTGTGTTTAACAATAGCTCTTTTGGTAACGTTCGGCGTGATCAAATTAATAATTTTGAGGGACGCTTGATCGGTTCAGACTTAATCAACCCCGATTTCGTCGCCCTCGGCGAGAGTTTTGGCGCGAAAGGTGTAAGATGCACATCGCCCGGGGAATTGCAGTCATCCTTAGAACAAGCCTTCAAAGAAACCGGCCCAGTTCTAATCGAAGTGCCTATTGAACGGGGCAGTGAAGCCTCCCCCTGGCCTCTCAGCCATCCTATCGGTACGGAAGTTTCTAAGAAAACT
>NHHQ01000054.1 GCA_002170915.1 Rhodospirillaceae bacterium TMED167
TCGGCGAATATGGAGTTTCAGAGGATGCCTATCGAAGCGCACTGCAAGCCGCGCCCTCAGATCCAGATGCCTTGTTTGGCTTGGCAGCAGTGTTGCGGGTAACAGAATATTATAAGGAGGCGGTCTCTCTGTATGAACGNGGTTTTGACGCAGAACCGGGGAGAACCGAAGCCTATTGGGAGTTAGCGTATTCGCGGGAAATGTCCGGCGATAAGGCGGGCGCAGAGCATGCTTATAAATCTTGTCTCATATATCATCCCGACCATGGNATGGCGGNGCATCTGNTGGCCGCCATGACAGGAGCGAAAACNCNCCGGGCCCCTNGAAACTATGTTCGNGATTTATTTGATGACTATGCGGACACATTNGATGCGGACCTAGTGGGGGACCTAAACTATGTGGTGCCCCGACTGATTGAAACAACCCTCTCCACGTATCTGACCGCCTATCCCGCCTCCAAGCTGCCTCCCTTTGAGAGGGTTCTGGATCTGGGCTGCGGGACGGGTCTCGTGGCCGAAGCCATTCGGCCATTGGCAACTCACATCACGGGTGTGGATCTTTCATCAAAGATGCTGGATATCGCGGTATCTGAGCATCGTATTGATAAAGCCATTGTCTCGGATATGATCGATTTCGTAAACCCTTCCAAGAATATTGGTGACCATCGTTATGATCTAGTCGTCTGCGGGGACGCCCTAGTTTATTTAGGCGCCTTGGAAGACGTCGTGAATGGTGTCAGCCACCAATTAGTTGAAGGGGGCGTCTTTTGCTTTACCGTGGAAGATCTGGCTGAGGAACATTTTGCCCTTAGGCCCAGCGGGCGATATGCTCATCATGAAACGTATGTTTCTGATCTTTTGATTGGATCGAACCAGGCGGTTTTAAGCAAGAGCGCCATTGTTCCGAGACGCGACAGCGATCAGGAGATTCTTGGCAGGCTTTTCCTGTCTCAATATTGCTCGCCGGATTGACATCATTGAATCTGAGAAAACTTAAGAGCGGGCCCAGTGTATACGCAAAGAAAAAGGGGAGCGATTAAATCGCTCCCCTTTAATGTTAGGCGTTGTTCTAAACTTTAGAACGCGACTTTAACACCGCCGATCACTGCCCAGCCACTGTTATTCAATGAATCAGTNGTTAATTCATTGTCATAATCAATGTAGGCAANCTGTCCAAGAAGATTCACTCCTGGTCCCATCGTGTACTGCGCACCAACAAGGAACTTGGAATGCTCATCGTCACCAGCAGTAGCTGACGCGAGAGGAGCCGAACCATGGGCATATGTTGCACCAACCTTATATGGACCCGTTGTATAGGCTACACCAACATCATAGACTTCAAGAGCATCTGATGTAGCAGACCCAGATTGGCCAGTGGATGTGTCGTCACGATCTTTATAACTCGCTCCAACGTCGAAGCCACCGACGGCAACTCTAATGCCACCACGCCAGTGCTTGTTACTGGTATCATTACCTGAGTTTTCTCCGTACCCGATATCAGCTTTTACCGAAGCCGCACCCATTTTACCGTTGTATGCAACATCGAAGTTATACTGAGCAACGCTGTCACCCGTATCACCTTTTGAGTCAGGCAGGGCGTTACTATTATCGGTAGATGGCACAATTGACGCGCCGAAGTACAACATATCCATAAGTTTTGGAGATATGTATGTAACTGTCATATTATCAGATGTATCCATCTTCGTCGTGAGAAGAGTAACGCCANCGTCCATCGCCGNGGGCCTTACAACGTAGCTAGNATGGCCACCACCAAAATGCACATCAGCGCCTACGACCGGGGCTATGTTACCAAGAATACTGTCAGCTTTTTGATACGAGCCCAAGTTGACTTGACCGAAACCACCCGACAATTTCATATAAGATGCATCAATTTGCGTGCCGGTACCGACAGCTTGGTCAGTCTCCAATTCAACTTTGACGGCTACTTTCATGCCATTATCAAGAGTTGTTGACCCTTTGAAGTGGATTTCAGAGTCGTTGACGACGTTGAAAGCATCGTATCCTGGTTCCAGTCCAGCGGTTCCGGTGTCTACCTCAAAACTCTCGTCTTGCTCAGAAACCGACATCTTGGTTAACATGTAGCCACCTACTTTAATCGATAGTGGCTTGGCTTTAGTTTGGGCAGCTACATCATTTGATGCAAAAGCCAACATAGAAGCTGCAGCGAGTGCAGTCGTACTAAAAAGTACTTTTTTCATTTCGTTACTCCTTTAAGTTTGATAGCATCCCGTTAATTTGGGTTACCTACTCGGCTGATGTCTATAATCAGTTAGGGTATAAATAGCCATGAGAGGTAGATGAAATCAACTTTAAACTCCTAATTTCTTGTTAAAATGCAACATGAGTGATAAAAATATCACCATCGTCGGATGTTCGCACGCTCTCGGCCGTGATTAGCATGCATTCGGCCGTAAATTGAGAAAACCAGGGGGTTATAAAAGTTGGATCGAAAAAACTTGACTGGGTATTATCATCATTAGAAGCGGTTGAGGGAAACCAATATTTGATGTCTTCGTTTAATCAGTGTGAAGTTAGGTATCAATTCCACGTATAAGCGCATAGAGGACTGTCCAAGTAGGAAATTAAATTTGATGAAATATAAGGTTAGCTTCGTATTTGCGTTTCTAATTATAGGAATCCTTGCTGCCTGCGGTCGGGAAAACTACGAACTTGAGTCACGTGATGGGTTGCTAGTGGACCCCAACAAAGAACAATCTATTTTTGGCAGTGGTGGTTTAAACTTGGGTGGACCCTCAAAAACGAGACAAACCAGCAGGGGTGGTGGCATCGGAGTAAACGCGTTTCTGTGGCGGGCAAGTCTTGACACCCTCTCAATATGGCCGATCGCTTCAGCAGACCCCTTCGGCGGTGTAATCATCACGGATTGGTATACACCGCCGGAAACACCCAATGAACAATTTAAATTTAATGTCTTTATCTTGGATCGCAGTCTAAGAGCAGACGGTATCCGAGTGTCAGTCTTTCGCCAAACCCGGGATGCATCGGGTGATTGGCGTCAGGCGGTGGTTCAGCCGGCAACCCAGGTTCAGCTGGAGAACGCGATCCTAACTCGCGCCCGTCAATTCAAAACAGAATCCCTTGAACAATAAAAAAAATTTGAAACAAGCTACGCGGCTGATCCATCAGTTGGTTGCCGGTTTTTCCCCTACTTGCCAAGCCACCCGATCACNGTTTAATAACCATCATATTANTNAANTGGCACANAGGGCGATGCCCGACCTCAAATGACCCGATACAATTTCAAAGAAGCTGAAGCCCGCTGGCAGGGTGCTTGGCGAGACAAGCGCTGTTTTAACGTCTCCGATACAGAAGACGGCCCCAAATACTATGTTTTGGAAATGTTTCCTTATCCATCTGGNNGNATNCACATGGGNCANGTCAGAAACTATACGTTGGGAGATTTGGTCGCGCGATACAAAAAAGCCAGAGGGTTCAACGTCTTACACCCTATGGGCTGGGACGCGTTTGGACTGCCCGCTGAAAATGCGGCGATTGCCAACAATGTTCCACCNGCGGANTGGACCNANCAAAACATCGCAGCCATGCGAGAACANCTCAANAGCATGGGACTGTCNTATGATTGGGATCGGGAGATCGCGACATGTCACCCCAGCTATTACANACACGANCAAAAAATGTTNCTGGATTTCNTGGATGNAGGTTTGGCCTACCGGAANGAAGCCTGGGTTAATTGGGATCCCGTNGAACAAACNGTCCTGGCNAATGAACANGTGGTNGACGGNAAGGGCTGGCGTTCTGGAGCCGNANTCGAGCAAAAGCGNCTGNCNCAGTGGTTTTTGAAAATNACNGACTACTCCGATGATCTNTTATCGGCGCTCGAGNAATTNNAGCGNTGGCCNGACCGAGTTNGGTTGATGCANGCAAACTGGATCGGTCGGTCAGAAGGNATGCGCCTCCGCTTTGANATTGAGGGACGGGAGGAGCGGNTNGAGGTNTTTTCAACCCGNGCAGACACGCTCTTTGGCGCAACATTCTGTGCGATTTCGCCAAACCATTCCATAGCCAGCGAATTGGCCCCCAAAAATCCAGAATTAGCCGCCTTTATCGAGGACTGTAATCGTCTCGGTACCAGTGAAGCAGCGATCGAAACAGCAGAAAAAATAGGGATAGATACAGGATTACGGATCAAACATCCGTTTCTTACAACCAAAACACTGCCGTTGTTTGTGGCAAATTTTGTACTCATGGAATATGGCACAGGTGCCATATTCGGGTGTCCTGGCCATGATCAGCGCGATTTGGATTTTGCCCGAAAATACGATCTCGATGTGATCCCAGTTGTTGCGCCAAAAGAAACCAAACCAGATCAGTTTGAGATTGGTGAAGTCGCCTATCTGGAGGACGGTGTCCATATTAATTCTGACTTCCTAAATGGGCTCTCTATAGCCGATGCCAAAAAAATTGTAGCAACTCGTTTAGAGGGCGCCGGTGTAGGCGTCCGAGAAGTCAACTACCGGCTGCGAGACTGGGGCATATCCCGGCAACGCTATTGGGGCTGCCCCATCCCTGTCATAACCTGTGAGACCTGTGGCATTGTGCCTGTTCCAGAAAAAGACCTGCCGGTCGAATTGCCCCAGGAGGTCAGTTTCGAGCAACCCGGCAATCCACTGGACCATCATCCGACATGGAAAAAAGTTGATTGTCCCGCCTGCGGGGCTCTCGCCGAACGGGAAACGGATACTTTTGATACTTTTTTTGAATCGTCCTGGTATTTTGCCCGGTTTTGCTCCCCCAAATCGGAAAATGGCCTCGATGCTGCCGCGATAGCCTATTGGATGCCGGTTGATCAATATATTGGCGGCATAGAACATGCGGTATTGCATCTGTTATATTCGCGCTTTTTCACTCGCGCCCTCCAGAAATGTGGTTATTTAAATGTATCCGAACCGTTTTCCGGATTGATGACCCAGGGCATGATCTGCCATGAAACATATCAGGACGAGACGGGAAAGTGGCTTTTCCCGGAGGACGTCCATCAAAACGACGCCGGTGAAAATGTAACCGTTGCGGACGGGTTGCCTGTTACCATTGGTCGGTCGGAAAAAATGAGCAAGTCCCGGAAAAACGTCGTGGATCCAGAAGAAATAATAACAACGTATGGTGCGGATACCGCACGGCTATTCATGTTATCAGACAGCCCGCCCGACCGCGACCTAGATTGGACAGAAGCGGGTGTCGAAGGTGCCTGGCGGTACTTAAACCGATTGTGGCGCATGGTTAGCGAGCCCAGCATTCCACTAATTGTGGCCGGTTTGCCGGTTCCGGCGGAGATGGGGAAGAACGCCGAGGCCGTGCACCGTGCAACACATAAAACGATTGCTGCCGTTAGTAACGATTTAGACCGGTTCCATTTTAACAAAGCGGTTGCTCGCATTCGAGAATTAACCAATATGCTGGAGGGTTTGGCCCCAGAGGAGACCGGCGCTGGGTGGGTGTATCGAGATGGTCTTGAGGCAGTCGTGCGACTCATCGGGCCCATAATGCCCCATTTGGCAGAAGAGATGTGGCAAGCTCTTGGTCATTCTACGTTGGTGGTTAAAACAGCCTGGCCCACATTCGATCCTGCTATGCTGGAGGAAAACACGGTAACCCTCGCCGTCCAGATCAACGGAAAGTTACGTGGGACGCTGAAAGTGACGAAAGGAATGGATCAAAATAGTGTCGAATCAGCGGCTCTCAACATTGACGCTGTTGCCAGGTTGCTTGAAGGAAGAGATCCTCGTAAAATTATTTATATACCCAACAAGATTGTGAACATTGTTGATTAAATTGATCTTCAGTCTCGCAGCGCTGAGCCTGGTAACAGGATGCGGCTTTAAACCAATTTATGGCAGCGCCGGAGAATCTAACATCAGCGTCGAGTTAGCGACCATTCAGGTGGCGCTTATCAAGGATCGTATTGGACAACAGTTGCACAACCTACTCTTGGATCAGTTAAATCCGGGAGGGGCCCCCAAAAAACCCAGCTACAGGTTATCGGTTCAGGTTTCAGAATCGAAACATGAACTGGCTATTAAAAAATCGGAGATTTCAACCCGGGCCAATCTGAGATTCACGGCCAGGTTCCAACTTCAGGGGCTCAAGCAGTTTGCGGCCCGCGCGTTCTCAGGTCGCGTGAGTATCGTAACAAGCTACAATATTTTAAGCTCGGATTTTGGCACCCTCTCGGCGGAGAAAAATGCCCGCCAGCGTGCCACTCTCGTACTGGCCAGCGATATCACGAACCGCATCGCCGCGTATTTGCAAACGCTCAAGTAACCTGCAGCCCAGACAATGAAAGTTACTACGCGTAACGCCGATGCTTTCTCAAAAAGTCCAGCAGCAGAGGTTCATGTTGTGTTAGTGCACGGCAGGGATGCAGGCTTGATACACGAAAGGGTAAAGAATCTTGGGCTAAGCGTGGTGCCGGACCTACAAGATCCGTTTCAAGTTTCAGAATTAACAGGATCTGCGATCAAAAGTGACCCAGCCTGTCTTGCAGATGAAGCGACCGCGCTGTCGTTGACGGGTGGGCGGCGGGTGGTACTGGTGCGTCTCGGGGGAGAAGACATTTCAGCGGCTCTGAAACAGGTGCTAGAGATGCCGAATATGGAATCCCTAGTTGTTCTGGAGGCTGGTGATCTGGCTGCCAGTTCACCCGTTCGGAAGCTGCTAGAAAAACATGAGCATGGAGCATCCCTAGCCTGTTATGAGGATAGCGGGGCGTCCCTCGCGTCTCTCGTCTCAGAAATGAGCCAGGCAGCAGGGATTATGTTTAGCCAGGATGCGTTGGATTATACAATTGCACATTTAGGATCTGACCGACTGGTATCCCGCCGCGAAATTGAGAAATTAATTATCTATGCTGGCGATAAATCTGAAGTGTCTCTAGAAGATGCGAGCGCGGTAATCGGTGACAATGGGGCTTTGTCAATTGAGGAAATCATCTATGCAGCAGGCAACGGAAACCGACAAGCGCTGGAAACTGGATTGTCCCGGGCCGCAGCCGAAGGTATCTCACCAATCGCGTTAGTACGCGCTGCCCAACGACATTTCCAACGACTACATTTTGCTGCCGCTGCCTGTGGCAAAGGCAAGACCCCACGCGAAGCCGTCAAAAGCGTGCAACCTCCCGTGCTCTTCATGTTTGAAGAACGGTTTCAACGGCAGTTGGGCATTTGGACCGAACCCCGATTGGCCACGGCATTGCAGCATTTGACCGAATCGGAAAGTCAATGTAAATCAACCGGTGTCCCTGATAAGGCCATTGGGGAACGGGTGCTGCTGCGACTCGCGCAAGTGGCGCGTGCCCGATAGTGGACTGGCTTACTCCTAAAATAGTCAGGTGACAGTAGGTCAACTTATTGGTCGGTGGATCGAACAGATAAAATTTTAAACCGTACCATTTGATGTCTTTTCAGTCGGGGCGGCCCCGGCTTCCAATTCCAAAATTACATCGTCAACATCATCAACAAGCCCGAGATCGGCTTCAACGCAGGTTAAACTCTCCGTAAATACTGTTGACCCTGAGAGCGTTTCAGGATCGACGGCTCCCTCTAGTCAATCCGGACGAGTACCATCACCTTTAAGGCGTTTCAGAATTTCATCTAATTGTTCAAGGGTTTCATAAGCGATCACCACTTTGCCGCCTGGATCCTTGAAATCAATCGTAACCTGAAGACCGAGTAAAGCGGCAAGATCGTGCTCGAGGGCAACAGTATCACTGTCCTTTGCCCGGTTGCTACGCCCAGATTTAGTCGAGCGGCTCACATTTTTGACGNGCTTTTCAGTTTGCCGGACATTCAGACCTTTCTTGACCACGTCCCGGGCAAGCGCTACCGGATCATCGGCACCCAGTAAAGCCCTGCCATGTCCGGCACTGAGCTTGCCCGTTTCCACCAAGGTTTTGATCTCATTTGGCAAACTCAGAAGCCGCATCATATTCGCCACGTGACTCCGGCTCTTTCCAAGGAGGCCTCCAAGAGCTTCTTGGGTATGTGAGAACTCATCCATCAGGCGTCGATAGCCGTTTGCTTCTTCCAGAGGAGAGAGGTTTTCCCGTTGTAGGTTTTCCACCAGGGCAATTTCGAGGGCCTCGGAATCCGTGAGATCACGCACCAAAATTGGGACGTCATGAAGCTGGGCCAGTTGCGCAGCCCGCCATCTCCGCTCACCGGCAATAATCTCGTAATCAACCTCACCGTCTGCTGACGCACGAACAAGTATCGGTTGTATAACGCCGTGGATTTTCAGGGACTCTGCCAACTCATCTAGCTCACGAGGATCAAAGTACCGGCGTGGCTGATACCGGCCCGGCTGGAGGCTCTCGATGGCTGCAGATTGGGTCACCTCACCGACCGACGCGGAAGATAAAGAGGCCCGGGCAGCTAAAATGTTGTTTCGTGTCTCATCTGAGCTGTCGCTAAAAAGCGCGTCCAGGCCGCGGCCCAGACGTTTACGTTTTCCGTCATCCACCATCAGGCAAACAGCGTCTGTTCACGCCGGAGCACTTCGCTAGCGAGATGAATGTATGCCTGAGATCCCGCACAGGCAGTATCATACAGCAGAACCGGTTTGCCAAAAGAAGGCGCTTCTGAGACGCGCACGTTTCGCGGGATGACCGTCTCATAAACGATTTCACCGAAATGATCTCTGACTTCGGATTCCACGGAGTCTGACAAATTATTACGCTTATCAAACATTGTAAGAACGATGCCCTGAATATCCAGCGTCGGATTATAGGCATCACGAACCCGATTGATGGTCCGCACCAGTTGGCTGATCCCCTCAAGAGCGAAAAACTCACATTGCAGGGGTACCAGAACGGCATCAGCGGCGATTAAGGCATTCACAGTCAGGAGGCCCAAAGCTGGCGGGCAATCTATGAGTACGTAGTCATACTGTGCCACATGACCCGCAATCGCAGCCTTTAACCGGTGGAGCCTGTCCTCAACGTCTACCAATTCAATTTCCGCACCGGCCAAATCGGTGCCGGATGGAATGGCGTCCAAGCCAGGAATATCTGTTTCCAAGCAGCCACTTGGTAAATCTGCTTCCCCGATCAATACGTGATAGGTATTTACCTTACGATCGGCTTTGTGCAGGCCGAGACCTGTACTGGCGTTGCCTTGGGGGTCCAAATCAACTACCAGAACACGTTTTCGGACGGCGGCCAAGGCCGTTGCAAGGTTAATCGTCGTCGTGGTTTTACCGACCCCGCCCTTCTGATTGGCAATAGCCAAAATGCGGGGCAGAGATTGAAACTCACTTTGGGTTAGATCCGTCATATCGGGGTTCTAGGCCTCCTATGGTGAGGATAACACCCTGAGGATCGGTATCCGAAGGGTAAGAATTAGACCGCATATTCCAATTTTTTTGAGCTGCCGTCAATTCCGTTTCGGCCATCCGGCCCTTAAAAAATAGACACGTGCCGCCATCGGCCAGTAATGGGTGAGCATGAGAGAGCAAGATATCTAAGGGAGCTAACGCCCGGGACACGACATATTGTGCCTTCGGAAGGAGGCCACAGTCTTCGATACGAGCCTGACAAATTGTCACATCGAGTGATATTCGGCGGCTCACGTCTCGCAGGAACGTACATTTTTTACCGTTCGACTCTATAAGAGTCATGTTTCGCCGTCCCATCGCCGCCAGTACTAAGCCGGGAAAGCCAGCGCCACTCCCCATATCAATCACAAGACCATCGGATGTCAAGTGAGGGAAGAGCTGCGCTGAGTCATAAAAATGACGATGCCATATTTCTGGCACAGTGCCAGGGCCGATCAGATTGATAGATGCCTGCCACTTAAGGAGCAGTTCAGCGTAGACTTGAAGTTTGTCTAATGTTTCACGTGAAACATTGGAAAGCGCTTGAAAGTCGTCAGATGTAAAAGAGGACCGGGTCATGTTTCACGTGAAATAGTCGAACCATACCTAGGCCGCCCGTTGGCCCGAGCGTTTGACATAGGCCAACAGAGACGTCAGCGCCGCAGGCGTGACCCCGGAAATCCGG
Organism: Rhodospirillaceae bacterium TMED167; assembly: GCA_002170915.1. The sequence continues at coordinate 10,054 of NHHQ01000054.1, forward strand.
GCCGCCGCGCCAAGGGTCGACGGCTTGGCCGTTTGCAGTTTCTGAACAATCTCGTTAGAGAGGCCACCGATTGCATCATAGTTTAAGTTCACCGGCAATCTTAACGCTTCATCCTTCCGGAATGACCGCATGTCGGCTTCCTGCCGCTTCATATAGCCAGCATAGAGGCCTTTGATTTCGAGCTGCTCTGCAACGTCATCTTCCAAAGCTGTGAGCTCTGGCCATATCCCAGCCAACCTCCCCAGGGTCACATCCGGATACGCAAGCAAATCAAGCACGGAGCGGCGGACTCCATCCTGGTTAATCCTAAGGCCACGGCGGGCCAACGCCGCCGGGGTAGCGGAGAGAGACGTCCCCAACTTAACCGCCGCATTCAGGGCCCGCTGTTTATTTTGAAAACTTATTCGCCGTTGTGACGAAATCAGCCCGTACCGTGCCCCCAGGGATGTCAGGCGTTGGTCCGCGTTGTCCGCCCGCAGATGCAAGCGGTACTCCGCTCGCGAGGTAAACATACGATACGGCTCACGCGTGCCCAGGGTAACCAGATCGTCGATCAGTACACCAATATACGCATCAGCCCGATCAAGCACGAGCGCGTCGCTGCCAGCGCTGGAGAGGGCAGCATTGGCACCCGCGACAAGACCCTGCGCCCCAGCTTCTTCGTACCCCGTGGTGCCATTGATTTGACCAGCGAGAAAGAGACCCGGGACCCGTTTCGTCTCCAAGCTCGGATGCAGTTCTCTCGGATCGACAAAATCGTATTCGATGGCGTAGCCCGGCCTGACCATCACGGCCTCCTCCAACCCTGGAATGGTTTTGAGCAACTCCAACTGGACATCTTTGGGCAATGACGTTGAAATACCATTGGGATAGACCGTGGTATCTTTGAGGCCCTCCGGCTCTAAAAAGATTTGATGGCTGTTCCGATGAGCAAAGCGTACCACTTTATCCTCTATGGACGGGCAGTACCGGGGCCCAGTGCTATCAATCTGNCCAGAATACATNGGCGCNCGATGGAGGTTGGCNTTTATGATNTCNTGGGTNGCANNGTTGGTATGNGTGATGTGGCAGTCNATTTGCGGCGTTCGGATTTGATCNGTCATGAACGAAAANGGNCGGGGTGGCACNTCGCCTGGCTGNCGGTCCAGTCNGTCCCATTTNATCGTTGCCCCATCGAGACGNGGCGGCGTGCCCGTCTTTAANCGGTCGAGNGNAAAACCCAACCGNTTNAANGTNTAGGACAANCCTACNGCNGGCGCCTCNTGCACNCGTCCNGCNGGGATTTGGGTCTCNCCGATGTGGATGAGACCNCGCAAAAACGTACCCGTNGTCACCACNACCTTTGNGGCCANNAGTGTGTCNCCNGTCCCCAAAATAATGCCTGCCAGCTGACCTNCNGNCGANAAATNGAGATCTTCNACCGNNCCTTCAACAATNGCGAGGNTGGCTTGCGNCGNCAGAAGGTCCTGGATNGNTNCNCGNTACAGNGNCCGGTCCGCTTGTGCCCGCGGTCCCCNNACAGCTGGCCCTTTGGACTGNTTAAGCATNCGGAANTGNATGCCAGANGCATCAATNGCCCGGCCCATGAGNCCNTCTAAGGCGTCAATTTCGCGGACCAGTTGACCCTTTGCCAGCCCACCGATGGCCGGATTACACGACATTTCACCGATCGTTTCGCGCTTGTGAGTAACGAGCGCCGTCGCCGCGCCCGCCCGGGCCGCCGCCGCCGCAGCCTCACAGCCCGCGTGGCCACCACCGATGACAATAACATCATAGCACATATTCGAATGGCTCTCACTCATGGGTGCGGAATGTAAGTAGGGGACATGCCGAAGTCAATTAACGCTACCACCTTATTTCCCCTGTCCTCCAATCGGTCATCTACCAAATTTCGGCGGCTCCGTTCCTTAATCTATATGTAGCTTATCTTGATTAAAAAATTCTATATCTAGAGTTTCACATGAAACACTAAGGAATTCGATACTCTTACTTTCCAATACAGAATTCTTTAAAAATGATATCGAGGACGTCTTCAACATTGACCCGACCTGTGATTTTTCCCAGTGCCCGGACCGCCAAGCGTAGATCTTCCGCCGCCAGTTCTACCTCTCCTGCCTGTTGATACCCGGATAAGCCCGACAAACAGTCTTGCAACGCCAGAAGATGTCGGGTCCGAGTGAGCACAGGCGCTGCAGGTCCCCCCTGCCGGTTTTCGACGTTCGCCCGCAACCGCACAACCAGCTCTTCAATTCCTTCCCCGGTTACCGATGAAACTAAGATCGGGTCGGGGAGTTCTGCCGGAAGTGACCACCCGCCTCCCATAAGATCTGATTTTGTAATAACGGACACGGTATCCGGCGCGTGCGCCAATTTAACTGTTTCTGGATCCAGATCATGTAACTGCGTGCCATCAAACAAAACCACGCGATAGTCCGCGGTCTCTGCTCGTTCACGCGCACGCNNAATGCCNTCGNTTTCAATNNCGTNTGAGCCGTGCCGCAACCCNGCCGTATCCGCGACAATCACAGGAAAACCTCCTAAATCCAAGTGAACCTCAACCACATCCCGTGTAGTNCCAGCAACTTCAGACACAATGGCCACATCCCGCTTGGAGAGACGGTTAACCAGACTTGATTTCCCAACATTGGGCGCGCCCAAAACCGTGATATAAAATCCCTCTCGCACACGCCGCCCTCGATCAGGATCATCGACATGAACCTTAATCTCAGCTTCGAGTACCTGGACCGCTGAGTCCACTTTTTCACGGAGACCCAGCGGGAGTTCTTCATCCGAAAAATCAATCTCGGCCTCAAAAAGCGCAATCGCCTTCATCAAGCGATCTCGCCAATCGTCATACAGCGTTGCAAGATCACCTCGCAGTTGCCGCTGGGCTTGACGCCGTTGCGCGGTGGTCTCAGCGTTGATCAGATCAGCAAGGCCCTCTGCCGCCGTCAAATCTAATTTTCCATTGTCAAAGGCACGCCGGGAAAACTCCCCCGCTTCTGCCGGCCGTAATGCGGGCTGTCGTGAGAGAGCGATCATAATATCATCCAGCACGGCCCGNCTNCCATGNACATGCANCTCTGCTACATCNTCGCCNGTAAANCTCTTTGGTTNNGGGAAGACCAAGACCAATCCGTCATCGAGTGGTTCCCCAGACTCCGGATCCGTCAAGGTTACGCGCGTTGCCTTTCGAGGCGACATATCGGTCAGCCCGGTGAAACTTGTCACCGCCTCAAGAGCGTCCGGTCCCGATAACCGGATGACCGCGATCCCGGCACGACCGGCACCACTTGAGATAGCAAAAATAGTGCCAACATCGACTACCATCTTTTACACGCGCCTCCGCGCTCAACAAATTAACCCTTGTCATGGCCATATAGGACATAATCAGAGAAGTGAAAATAGTTAGTTGGCGGATGTGGGATTCGATATTCCGGATAGTCAGTGCCAAAATTCATCCGCCCATTGAGGGCAACTCGACCTTGTCTACCGATTTGTTGACGCTAGAGAATTGACATATGCCCCATGTTTCAATTCACCACCCCGCCGACGACATCACCCTCTTTGAAGAAGCTGACGCCATCGTTGATATCGATAAAGGGTGGGCGGGTCATCAACTAAATGCGCCAACACACCTCCTGGCAGAAACCATCCATCTTCTCGGCGCCTGTTTTAGGAGTGCCCTCACTACCTTCGACCTTCCTCTTGCGTCTCGATGGTATAGCGCTTAGAGATCTCTTACAAAGATAACTCAAATAATAAAAGGATCAAATACAATGCCAAAAGCCATCCGCATTCATGAGACCGGGGGACCTGATGTGTTGACTTGGGAAGACATCAGGGTCGATGAACCAGGCGATGGGCAAATCCGAATTAAGCAGGTAGCATCAGGTCTTAACTTTATCGATTGTTACCAACGGTCCGGTTTATATCCCATGGATCTGCCCACCACCCTGGGATCTGAAGGAGTTGGGGTCGTCGAAGCCGTTGGCCCAGGCGTAGACAAATTTACAGTTGGCCAACGAGTTGCCTATGCGGGTGGCGAACGGGGATCCTACGCAGAGGCCCGCATTATGCCGGCAACCGCAGTCGTCGCCTTACCTGACAATGTCGATGATTTCGCCGCTGCTGCCATGATGCTCAAGGGCATGACCGTTCATATGTTAATGTTTAAATGCCATACAATACAGGCGGGCGAAACTATCCTCGTCCATGCCGCCGCCGGAGGTGTCGGCACCATCATGTGCCAGTGGGCCAATTATTTGGGCGCAACCGTGATCGGCACTGTGGGTTCCGATGAGAAAGCTCAGAAGGCGCGCAACAATGGCTGTCAGTACACTATCAACTACACAACAGAAAACTTTACCNAGAAAGTCTTGGATATCACCAACGGTAAAGGTGTACCTGTGGTATACGATTCTATCGGTAAAAATACTTTTCAGGGATCGTTAGACTGTCTCCATAATTTTGGTGACATGGTGACTTTTGGCAACGCGTCCGGCCCCGTCCCGCCCGTTGAGCCCCTGCTGCTCATGCAAAAAGGTTCCGTCACTCTTAGCCGGCCAACGCTGATGAACTACATAACGGATCTTAGCCAACGGGATGCGGCAGCTGATGCCTTATTCCACGTCGTTGGCAATGGCCATGTGAAGATTGAAATTGGTCAGACCTTCCCGCTCTCAGAAACGGCCGACGCCCATCGGGATCTAGAGAGCCGTCAAACCACGGGATCAACGGTTCTTACAATCTAACGCACGTTGTTCAACACCCGAGGCCATGCGCCCAGTCTTGTCACAATAAGCGACTGAAAACGTCAGTTAGGTCCGAATTCCAATAATTAAACANCCCCGACTAGACGTACCGCAATCGTTTACGGATCTCGGGTCTTGTCCCAGTAACTGTCCGATTTACGTGTTCATAGAGTCAAAAAAGTCGTCGTTACTCTTGGAATCTTTGAGCTTATCAATGAGGAACTCCATAGAGTCGACCACGCCCATCGGATTAAGAATGCGGCGCAGTACCCACATTTTCGACAAGGTGCTTTTGTCAACGAGTAGCTCTTCTTTCCGCGTACCGGACCGGGTGATGTCCATAGATGGCCAGGTCCTTTTGTCGGTCAACTTCCGATCAAGAATAATCTCAGAATTACCCGTGCCTTTGAATTCTTCAAATATCACCTCATCCATGCGGGANCCTGTATCAATGAGAGCTGTTGAAATAATGGTTAGGGAGCCACCTTCCTCAATGTTCCGCGCCGCCCCGAAGAACCGCTTGGGCCGTTGCAATGCATTAGCATCTACACCACCCGTCAACACCTTACCGGATGAAGGCACTACCGTATTATATGCGCGTGCCAAACGTGTGATTGAATCAAGCAATATAATAACGTCACGTTTGTGCTCGACTAACCGTTTGGCTTTCTCGATAACCATCTCTGCCACTTGAACATGTCGGGCGGCGGGTTCATCAAATGTCGAGCTCACCACTTCCCCTTTTACTGACCGATCCATATCTGTTACTTCTTCCGGTCGCTCATCAATGAGAAGTACGATCAGGTAACATTCAGGGTGGTTAGCGGCGATAGAATGCGCTATGTTTTGTAACATTACTGTTTTGCCTGTCCGGGGCGGCGCTACGATCAATGCACGTTGGCCTTTACCAATCGGTGTAATAAGGTCCAGCACACGTGATGTCGGATCATCTTTTTGACCTTCAATTTCCATGACGATTCGCTCTTCAGGATAGAGTGGCGTCAGGTTATCGAAATTAATCCGGTGCCGGACATCTTGGGGATCCCCAAAGTTGATGTTTGTCACCTTCAGTAGCGCAAAATAACGTTCGCCATCTTTGGGTGCGCGTATCTGCCCTTCTACCGTGTCCCCGGACCTGAGACCGAACCTCCGTACTTGACTTGGCGACACGTAGATATCGTCCGGCCCCGGTAGGTAGTTGGCCTCAGGTGATCGCAGAAATCCAAAACCATCTTGTAACACTTCCAAAACGCCAGTGCCCGTAATAGTCACATCGTTCACAGAGAGTTGTTTCAAAATGGCAAACAGCATATCTTGTTTGCGGAGCGTGCTCGCATTTTCGATTTCCAAATCTTCGGCGAACTGCAAAAGATCGGTAGGTGTTTTCTGTTTAAGTTCTTGAAGGTTCATGATGTGTCACAGGCTAAAGACGATGCAGGGAGGGTGGCGTATCGGGTCCAGAACA
>NHHQ01000055.1 GCA_002170915.1 Rhodospirillaceae bacterium TMED167
CGAGATGACGGTATTCATCCGAGCTCAAGCCACGACCCCTTTCCGCGCTACAACGATTATCTCCGGGAGCAAGGCTTTGGCGGAGACAACGCATCTCCGACGACCACGACATTCACTTTCAGATCCCGGGGCAGGCACCGCGGACCAAAAGGCGTACCGAGGCCGGATAACGTCGATGTAAACCTGGCTCTTTTTGATGCCTCCAGAGGCAACAGCCAGTCTAACTATTCGATCGCTAGAGGTTCAACAAGCTCCGCGCATCCTCGACGCTCGCCACCTGCCCCCCCACTGCTTCGATGATAGTTACGGCCCGCGCCACAAGGACCGCATTGCCCGACGCCAGTTCACCACGCGCCGTATAAAGATTATCTTCCAGCCCGACGCGCACATTGCCACCCGAGATAGCGGCAGCTGCAACCATCGGGAACTCCGTTGCGGAAATGCCAAACGCGCTCCAGACAGCAGATTCCGGCACCAGGTTTTTCATGGTAAGCAAGCTTTCAATGCTGGCTTCCGCGCCCCAGGGAATGCCCAGACATAACTGATATAAAGGCCGATCGTCGACCAGAACGCCTTTATCAAAGAGATCGTTGGCGAGCCGTACATGCCCGGTGTCAAAGGCTTCGATCTCGGGCTTCACACCCACCGCCCGCACCGCTTTGCCCATGGCTGCCAAAATTTCGATGGAATTAATCATGGTTCCCCGGCCAAAATTCATCGTGGCCACATCAAGGGAACAGATATCCGGTTTACAGGATAGGATATGGGCAACCCGCTCTTCTGCTGTTTTAAGGCGCGCACCCGGTGCCGGCTCCACTGGATTATCTGGATTGATGCCGATCACGCCACCCCACCCAGTTGTTAGGTTGAGGATCACCTTGCTGCCGGTTTTTCGGATCTCCTCGGTAGTCTCATCAAACAATCGGGCATTTTTTTCCGGGTCCGGCGTAGCCTTTCCGGTATCCGGGTCCCGAACATGGACATGGACTATAGCCGCACCTGCGTCATGGGCGGCAAGGGCTTCCGCGGCAATTTCCTTGGGGCTCACCGGGATAGCTGGGTTCATACTCTTAGTGTCTGCCCCCCCCGTCACCGCGCAGGATATTATAGTTGGATTTGGCATAGCTCTCCCCTGTTATACTTTTGGGCATTAATTATTCAAAAATCTTTTGATTATAGACATCATTCGTTTTCGGGCCTCGGGGGTGCCACCCAATGACCAACCTATTACACCACGCCCAAAATTCCTCGTGCTTATGCTCACTGGTCCTATAAACCCGCCATGAGCCATATTCTCAATATAATGGATATTAATTTTAGAGTTATTTTCTTTAGCCACCGATTCTACCCATTCAAGTGTGGTGGGCATTTTGATTGTGGCCTTACCCTTCCTGCAATATTCAGAAAAACCGATAGGCGCAAAATTAAAGCGTCTGTTTAAAAAACAGGGCGCCGATATCTCCCACCGCTTTTTTCCAACCGGAGCAGACAAGTCATCTAGTTTTCCAAAAATAATTTGGATAGGTACCTTTATTGAGTTGGGGTAACCAATTCCAATCGGATTAGGAGCTTCTGATATGACCCCGCGAACGTTTGCGGGACTCACCATTCCGGCAATATTTAAAACAGCGGAGGCACCATTAGATATCCCATAAAAGTATATTTTTTTATTGTCTATCTCCGGTTGATCCAAAACCCATTCATAGGCCGCGTAACTCGTTTTTAGCAACATCATCTGTCGATACGCATTACCGATCCTACCGAGGGGTATGCTGTTCATGGCATACGCATCAAAAATCAGAGTTGCATACCCAATTTTGTAGAATTCTCTGGTTATTCTCGCCGCATCTTTCTTACCTCCACCTCCATGGACGCTAATAATTAAACCGGGTTTAGAGGACGATTCTGGGACTAAAAATTCTACCGAGCTGTTGCAGGGATCAAATCCAGACAACTCTCCAACAATTGCAAGGCCTATCTGCTTTGGTGTTTTAAGCTGATCCGGAGCACACTCAAAATTATTTAAAGTTTTCGCATGAGAATGGTTAATCTGAACTGATAAAATAATTATATTTACAAAAATGAGGGCACCTAAAGCATTAAAAAAATTTGACATAATTACTACTTACTCCCTATTTTATTTTTAAATTACAGTTATCAATTCTAATNTAANTTTCATTTATATGANATTCATCGTAACGCATCTAATTTTTGCCGTTATACTTTGAAAAACAGCTGCCGCCGTAGCTCATTTGCATTTATTCCTCCAAATGCCGTTCCAACCATTGGCATGCCCCAGACCAACTGGTGCCGGCGAGGTGATCACGAGGGTTATAAGTCTTTTATGCATCGCAATTTGGGGCCCAACTAATTTGGAACCTAAACATTCCGACCAATATCGCTAACCGTGCTACCAAAATTTTTTCCACCAAATTCATTGGTGTAACTGCTTTAGCACNNGGTTATAGCCGAGTTTCAAGATGCCAAGTTCTTGAACTTCTTGAGCATCTTTGANTTNAGGGATTTGGTCCTCGGTCAAATNCGCTGCGTTGCCTGAACCAAAATACTCACAAATCCATNCAGCTACCTCTTTATTAATTTCCGGTTCAATCCGCTTCATTTTCTGGGCGGTTCGTTCTACGAGAAACTCGTCTAAAGTCTGATTATTCATATTCCATATTTCACCAAAGTTTCATCGTTATTTTTAAATAAGAACCTAGGACCCTGGACGACGATGTAAATTTGATTTAGAGATCGTGCCAGATGTTCGCGGTTGCAGCCCAGATCGTCTTTTTTTTCTGCAACAATAAAGATACCATTATCCATCATTAAAGGCCCTCGTTCATGTCCGGACTTCCTCTCAGCACACCCTATACCTTGGAACTAGTGACCTATCACCTAAACAAAGATGCAGACGGAGGGGCTTTTCTGGCGCTCAATCGTGAAGTGGGCGAGACATTTTCAAATACCCAACCAGGATTTCTGCATCGGGAAATCGGCAAAAACGATGACGGCGCGTGGCTCATCGCGGTTTTCTGGAAAACGGCGGAAGACGCTAGGAATTCGATCGCCAACATCGATAGCATTCCTGATGTGGTTAAATCGTATATGTCTATGATCAACCGGGAAACACTGAAACGCGAAATATTTGATATCGTATAAGAAAAGTAAGCTGATCGGTACCGGCAAACAGACTAGAGCGGTTCCTTTAATCCAGGCTGGTAATGTTTGAATCTCGGCCTAGAGTGGACCCATGGTGAAACTTTCCGTGCTTGATCTCGCTTATATCGGAGAGGGGTTTTCTGCGGCAGATGCACTGGGCAACGCGCTTGACCTGGCCCAAAATGCCGAAGCTGCTGGCTATACCCGCTTTTGGCTTGCAGAGCATCATAACCTCTCGGGAATCGCGAGCGCAGCCACGTCCGTATGTATTGGTCATGTTGCCGGAGGCACCCACTCCATCCGGGTCGGGGCGGGGGGCATCATGTTGCCCAACCATTCCCCAATGCTGATCGCCGAACAATTCGGTACGTTGGCGACCCTTTATCCAGGCCGTATTGACCTTGGCCTTGGTCGGGCACCCGGCACTGACCAGCACACGCTGCAAGCATTAAGGCGGAGCCCGGAAGCGTCCGAATATTTTCCACAAGATGTCGTTGAGCTTCAGGCCTTGTTGGGAGCACCCCAAGAAAATCAGAGGATCCATGCCATCCCGGGTGAAAATACGAATGTCCCGCTCTGGATTTTAGGCTCTAGCTTGTTTGGTGCTCAACTCGCCGCCGCACTGGGGCTGCCATACGCCTTCGCATCCCATTTCGCACCCCAGGCACTTATTGAAGCCGTAGCGATTTATCGGGAACGGTTTCAACCCTCTGAGCAGCTCCAAGCCCCCCACGTNATGGTCGGCTGCAATGTCGTCGTTGCCGATACCGAGGATGGCGCTCGGAAACTTTTCACCTCGCCGCAACAACAGTTCACTCGCATGGTTCGCGGGACACGCGGCCAGCTGCCGCCGCCGTTGGATGACATTGAGGATTTCTGGTCACCCATGGAAAAACAACATNTTACATCCATGCTAGCCTGTTCCTACCATGGCTCCCCAGCCTCGATTAAAAACCAGTTGGCCTCTCTCGTAGATGCCACCGGCGCCGACGAACTGATGGTCGCGGCGGCCATATGGGACCACACTGCGCGGGTCCGATCCTATGACTTGCTGGCCGAGGCGGTGGCCTAACGCGCCGGCTGCCCGCTCATCGCCGCCGTTTAGCCAACCACGAAAAATATACACCGCCCAGAGCAAACAAGGTGAGCGAGAGAAGCGGGAAGACATAGCTGCCGCTTTTCTCGATCAAGAACGCGAACAGGGCCGGCCACACGAACATCGCGATATACACATAAAATGCCATGCCCGCGATGGCCTGAACGGTCTCCCCCGGTNGTGAGACTTCGATCAGGGCAGCATGAAAGACGCCATTCCAACTCACAGCCGAAAAACCGATGAAAAAGCAGAGTAGCGCCAACACCGAAAACGGCGTATTGCCGCTCAGAAAATAAGCTGCACCACAGCAGAGGGTCATGGCCCAGCCCAAAATAATCATCACGGTAAAATTGTCCTGAGCGCGGTCGGAGAGCCATCCCCACGTGATACGCCCGAAGATGCCTGTCACTTGGATAACGGCAAGCAGGTAACCTGCCTCCAACAGGGATATGTCCAAATCCTCGACAAAAAAGGGACTTAAAAATGTCAGCCAGACAATTTGCACTCCCACGTAACAGGCAGCCATNTACACCAGGAGGACCAGCGATCGTGATCCTCGCACAGCTAAAATAGGCAGGAGTGGGTTGAGAGGGACCGGATCCCGATCACGTTCTTCAATAACCCAACGGCACCGGTTCAGGCACAAAAATACAAAAATCAAGAAACTTGATAGGCACACCGCATACCCGGCCGCACGCCAGTCCCATAATTCGATGAATAATGGTGTTGTCAGCGCCGCCATCATACCGCCAACGGGAATGCCACTTTGCTTGATTGAAAAAATCAACGCGCGGTTTTTCTTTACCGATACCGCNATCAGTACCTGGGACGCCGATGCCGGNATCAGTCCAAAGCCAATGCCCATAATGATCGATCCGGCAAACATTCCCGACAACTGCCAGAAAGTCGTCACCATTGCCCCCCCGGAGACAAATATCATTGCCACGGCCAGGCACGAAACCGCACCCAGGCGCCGCGTTAGCCCGCCGGAAAAAAGTGTGCAGAGCGTTGCCGCGAAATAAGCAATGCTGATCTGATATCCGATGTAGGTCGCTGATACCTCGAGATCACCCGCGATCGCCGTGGCGCCTGCAGTATAGACAAACATGCCCCAAGCACCAACGGCCTGAGCCAGGGTTGCAGCCGCAACGGCGGGCACGCGATGATTTGAAGACGGGGAGGACTGTTTTATGATTTTGATCTCCGCAGGTTTTGCACGCGGGATGAAAGCCCAGCGCCCAGCCGCGACCTTTGGGTGCTTCTTCCGCTTAACCCAGTATCATCTGGGGCTTAGCATTGGGAATTAACCAATCATCACTGAACAGGAAAATGGGGACATCGTCATTCCGATCCAACAGAGATGCTACTTCCCTACTCGCGCATGTTCAAGGATCTGGCGCGTAGACTGCACATCCGCAAACAACCCGAAAAGAGCCTTTAAGGCGTTTTCATGGGACTCTTGTGTTAGCGCCGCAAGGGCGTCTGATACCATAATCACCCGGTAATTCAGCATCATAGCATCGCGCGCTGTCGTTTCACAGCACACCCCCGTTGCAACGCCCGTAATCAGGACTGTATCCACCCCCCTCTCTCGAAGCTGCTGATCAAGATCGGACGCACCCTGAATGAAGGCGCTGAAACGGGTCTTGACGGAAACGAGATCCGTCTCGCGGACATCCAAATCGGGATGAAGACGGAAGCCCTCATGGTCCGGCGCCAGCTCCTGCCTCCGTCGCGACCAACCCTCCGGCGATTGCAACGCAGCGTAATTACCCCAACCGGAAATGGCCTCGTCGCTAGCAGAGGTTTGTATCCAGACTGGAAGCGCGCCCAAGTCGCGCATTTCCCGGTTGAGATGATTGAGTTCAGGCATGATATCGATAGCCATGGGACAGGCCGCCTGAAAGCCAGGCGACATGAAATAATGCTGCATATCAACATTCAGAATTGCCGTTCTCTTAGGCCTAATCTCACCAAGCAAAAAATTCCGGCCCACCCGTTGTTGTGAACGGTTCCTAAGCCAGGTTTCCAGGCTGTCCAGTCCCGGTCCCGCTATATCCTTATGATTAAGCACCGGCACGGTGGCCTGGCCCTGATCAGACATTTTCTTTGCCCCGCCTACTATCCATTTTTTAACACTCAAAAGGTAACAGCATCCCGATGCCGAACCAACAACAACCTTGCGGCCCGTCGGCGAGCTTGGGTTGGCCCGTGGGTATTGATTAGACGATCTGGCCTGGTCGGCCCCCAAATATATACCGCTCTACCAGAACGCTCTCATAAAGTCCGTTCTCATAAAATGGCTCGCGGTCGAGAAAGTTCTGTACAGCGCCACGGGAGGGCAAGGCTATCAAATTGGCAGAGCCCCGCCATTCCTCACCATCATAAGATCTGACACCCCCCCGGGCGATGAACCGGTCGATATCATAGGGGGCGAAATAGTCGAGATGATCTTGCAGAAGGTCCATCCGTTTCGGATGCATTCCGGGCTTACCAAATCCGCGGATGTACCAAGTCACGTGATCATTTTCCCGAGCAAAATCGCGCTGACGTCGCGGATTTAGACCATGTCCCCAGCGGTCGATACGAACATCGTGATAGACACCGTTCCGGTTATGGGGCTCGTTGTCGACAAAGGAACCCACCTCTGCCCAATTTTCAAATTCGACGAACAGGACGGAGGACAGAAATGTCTCTTCATCGTCCGACTTGGTCGCGCCCCGGGCGATAAAATGATCCCGATGGTCATCGAAATAGCGCCAATGATCCGGCCGGGACTGAGCACGCCTTTCAGGCGTCTCAGGGTTATCAATAAGTTGCACATGAAAAAACATGCGATCCTCCTATGCATCCGCCACGGGAACCCGTTGCCGCGTCTCCAGGGAGCCCCGCACAGCGTCCACCACAGCGATAGTGTGGACCATCTCGGACAGGGGAATGAGATAATTCTCCCGATTCTCTATGGCGCTGGCAAAATTCGTAAAGTTGGCGGCGACGGAATCAATGATATCAAAGCGCTGATGCTGACGCTCGCCCTCCTTAAAGACCGTGAGGTCTACAAGCGAACACTCCCGGTAGTCGGCAAAGGTCTCCGGCCCATTGGACGCCGCCCAGCGTTCCGTCCCATAGATCTGCAGCCGGGACGACAACGGAGCAGCGATGGAATTGCTGATAACGCCTGTTGCGCCGTTCTTGAATCCCAGGCTAATAATAACTGTATCTGTGAGATCAGGCGTCACCGCGTTCGCCGAGCCCGCGGCAAANACCCACTNNATTTNTCCCATGAGCTGGATCAGNGCGTCGATCCGATGCANCCCGAACTGNGAGATCGGNCCAGCCGGGACNTCNCGNGCATCGAGCCGCCAGCCCCTNGCATACTNTTTGGCATANTCNNCNCCCCCGNCNCCATAGAGNTTCCGGTAAGGCACNAGCAANGANTCATGTATGAGNGTNGTTTCCACATGGAGGATCGGGCCCAGCGTNTNTTCTTTGATCAAATCTGTGAGTTNNGNCATNACGGGGTAGAAGCGCTGATCATGNCCNAGAGCCAATTCAACNCCNGCCTGTTCCACNGCNGTGACGGCTNTNCTGGCATNNTCCGCGTTCAAGGCAAAGGGCTTTTCGGTATAAATATGTTTATCTGCTGCCGCGGCGTCGATGATTTGTGAAGTATGTTGCGTGTGAGGCGTTGCGAGGGAAATGGCTTGCAGGGCAGGGTCAGACAAAACGTCCTCCAGCGTCGGTCTCAATTCAAGGCCCAATTCTTCGGCCACGGGCCCCGCCCGCTCTGCGTTCGGATCCACAGCGACGGTCAGTTCAAATCGTCCTGACGCCCGAGCCGAACGCACGTGACGCTGACCCCAAGTCCCAAGCCCTACGACTGCAAGAGTGATCATATCTTCTTCCTTTTTATACGTCCTGAAAAACTCCGCAAAGTAAATTGACGGCGACCTCCTTGCCCATCATGCTGCCCGCCAAAGGAGTAAACAAGCATGACCAGCAGCCAAGTCACTGCCATCAGGGACGTCCCGACGCTCGAAGGAGAGGTATCCGAGGAAGAGTGGGAGGCTAGGGTGGACCTCGCCGCCTGCTACCGCCTGGCACATAGTCATGGCTGGAACCGGAATATTTATAATCATACCTCCCACCGGGTACCTGGGGAGGCGGACATGTTTCTCATTAAACCCCATGTGCTCTTGTGGGACGAGATCAGGGCCTCCAACCTTATCAAGGTTAACATGCACGGAGAACTGGATGAGCGAGCGGGCGTCAACCGGCCGGGATNTGTGCTGCACTCCGCCATCTTGCGCGCTCGGCCCGATGTTAATGCNGTGGTGCATATCCATGAAGAAGCCAGTATTGCGGTCTCCACAATGAAAGACGGTTTATTACCGCTAACCCAAGAGGCGATTTTTCTCTATGGCCGGGTCGCCTACCATGAATATTCGGGCATCACCGAAGATGCTGCAGAGCGCGCCGCCCTCGTTCGGAACCTGGGTGACAAATCAGCTATGATGATGCGGAGCCACGGTTCTGTCACAGTCGGTGCCGATATGCGGGAGGCCTATCGATGGACGGAGCATCTGGTGAATGGCAGCAGGGTCCAGCTTCAACTCATGGCGTCAGATGCCGAACTTACCATGCCGTCAGATGAGATATGCCGCCGCACCTCCGAGCAATATGCTGCTCATAATCGGGGCCGAGGGCTTGATGACTGGCCGGCCGCGCTTCGGGAAATAGATCAAATTGATCCGTCCTACCGCACCTAGATGACCNTCAACATTACCCTTGGCGGCTACCAGCCGATCACGTCCTTGCTCAGTCGGACCCTCCAGTTAGTGGAAGGCTCACTAGCTGGGCAATTGAGGGAGACCGTTCACCTCACTCTTCACAATAACATTATGGATTTAGGCAAGGTGCCCGGCCATATGCCTGAACTGGTAAAATCCGGTGATGTCACTCTGGGCTATATTGCGGCGAGTTATCTGGCAGATGTTGCCCCAGAACTTTACGTTTTCGATCTGCCTTTTGAGATCAAATCTCGGGAGCAGGCCTATCGGCTAGTGGATGGGCCTTTTACAGACCTGGTGTCCGATAAGCTCGCGGCAAACGCAGGGTTGAAACTTCTCGGCATCTGGGAGTACGGCTTTCGCCATTTCACCAATGCCAGCCATCCTATCCGTACCCCTTCCGACTGCATAGGCCTACCCATTCGCACATTGCTAAACGAACTTCACCCAAAAATGTTCAAGGCACTAGGCTTTGATCCTGAGGTAGTCCAGCTGAGCGAATTCCTCGAGAGGGTTCGTGCGGGGGAAACCTTCGCCCAGGAAAATGCGCTCACCAATTATTATAGTTTTGGGCTGCAGGATTTTCATCAGCAAGTAACCCTCTCCCATCACCTGCTCGGCATGGCCCTGTTTATCTGTGACCTCCAGACATTTGAAACCTGGCCCTCCAGCGTGCAGACCGCAATTCTAGTGGCGGGCGCAGCAGGTACCAAAGGACAGCGTCCCCTGGCGGCGAAGGAGGAGGAGAATATTCTCACAAAACTAACTGAAAGTGGCTGTCAGATCCATGAAATGACCGATGACGAGAAACAGGCCTTTGACGACATTCTTCAGCCCCTTGCCGAGCCCTACCGGGGTAAAATTGGCCGTCAGGCACTTCAATTATTGGAGGAAGCAATATGAAAATTCTTTTAATTGCCCGGCGCAGCACCGAACATACATCGGAGGAGTTTGCCCCCCTACTCAATAAAGAAGCCAAGCAGGCGCTTGAGTTCATGGAAGACGATTTCTTCCGCGAAATTTATAGCATGGCCGACGGCGGTGGTGCGGTCATCCTGGCCGAAGCCGATAGTTTGGAGGACGCCGAAGCCAAAGCCTCAAACCTACCATTAGTGCAGGCGGGCATGTTACACATCGAATATATCCCACTTAAGGCTTACCGTGTCTTCAAACAAGCGGCAGATTTGTTGGGTTAAACCAATATTGGGAGCGCTCAGAAAAGAGCCCGCTCTCAAATACTATCGCGGACGACAGGCAACCATATTCACCACGTCAATGCTCATGACGGTCACGTTATCCTGGTTCAGAATTTCGAGAAATGTTTTCACCACTCCTCTGTCCGGCTTAGAACGGGATTGTTTTGTGTCTTTAATGGTCACCTGGACGGTGAGATGATCACCGGCGCGCACCGGCGCATTCCACTTCACGTTGTCCAGCCCCGGTGACGCCAGGGAGGACGCGTTAGATAGATAATGCCGCGTATAGATGGGCATGGCCTTGGCGCCGGTGTACCAGCCACTTGCGATCAGACCGTTGAAGGGTCCGGCATCCGCCTTCTCCGCGTCAATGTGGATGTTTTGGGGATCATAGAGTTTAGCGAACGCCACCATTTCGTCGTGATCAATGGTGACACTGCCGAGCACATAGTTTTCTCCGGCGGTATAATCCTCGAAATAGCGCGTACGATCGGGGTCAGTGAAGGGAAGATCTGCCATCAAACAGTCCGTTATGATTAATCTTTTGGTTTCAATATCAGGCCGAGAGGACTGCCGATGCGGGCGGCCTCTGTAGCGGGATCCTTAGTTTCATCCCACGGCCAGGCGTCATAGCGCATACCCGTGACATCTGATGCCTCCTCGGACATGAGCCAACAAATCGGCGCCTTCATTTTTTCTGCTTCCACCAGGCCGCCCACGGCCTTGGAAGAAATCTCTCTGTCTTCTGGGGTCGTAAATCCGGGCGTATCCGCAGCGCCGCCAGGGTTTAGAATGTTTACCCGAACCCCGGTGCCTTCTAGATCCTTCACCCAAATCTCAGATGCATTCTCAAGTGCCGCTTTAGAGGGCCCATAGGGAGAGCTGGTGCTCTTGGTCATGGTTTTGAGCATCGTCGTCACATTGACGATACATCCAGACCCTTGCGCGATAAGGTCCGGCGTAATCAACCGGGCCATGCGGTCGGCGGCGACAAAATTTGTATCGATNACATTTTGAACGATCTCGTCGGTCACCTCGTAGAATTTTTTGGTATAGCCCTGGCGGTACCGGCCAGGCGCGATATACGTAAACGTAAGGCCGGCATTGTTAACTAAACCATAAACTGGCCCAAACACCTCCTTCGTACGTTCTAAAACTTCCTGGCAGGCTTGGGCATTCCGCAGATCAGCCAACTGTCCAACAATGCGGCCTCGGAAACTACGATCCGCTGCTTCCTCTGCGACAGACTGAAGGTCCTCTTCTATATGCGCTGCGGCACAGACATTTGCGCCTGCCTCGGCCAATCCAAACACCATAGCGCGGCCAAGTCCCCTGCCACCTCCTGTGACAATAACGGTTTTACCTGAAAGATCAGTCATGCCGCGGAGAGCGTCGCGCTAAACGTCTTAACCGACGATATCTGTTAAAGCGGCTAACAAGCGGTCAGCATGCTCTTCACGGGCAGCCTCGCCCATCAGGCCAATACGCCAGAGCTTTCCGGCGAAGGGACCAAGGCCGGCACTAACCTCAATGCCATAATCATTCAACAATGAAGATCGGCCAGCGGCGTCGTCAACGCCCTCCGGCAAGAAGACAGTGAGTAGTTCCGGTAGGCGGTGTTCTTCTGCCACCAGCATTTTGAAACCTAAATCCTCCAGGCTGGCCACTACGTGGGAAGAGACCTCTCTGTGACGCGTCCAGACGGCATCAAGGCCTTCATCAACAATCCGGCGCAAGGCCTCATGTAGCCCCATGAGGGCATTCACCGGGGCAGTGTGGTGGTAAGTCCGCGCACCATCTCCCTGCCAGTAGGCAGAGACCAAAGACAGATCGAGAAGCCAACTCTGCACCGGAGTTTCCCGGTTTTCTACGTGGGCCACGGCTTTATCGCTGAAGGTGACGGGCGACAGACCGGGAGGGCAGGATATGCATTTTTGGCTTCCTGAATAGGACGCATCCACCCCCCAGACATCGATTTGGACCGGCACACCGGCCAGGGACGTCACAGTATCCACGATGGAGAATGCACCGGCCTCCTGGGCAAGTTTGCAGATCGCCGCAGCGTCTGAGAGCACGCCGGTCGATGTCTCTGCATGAACGAAGCCGACATGCTTGACATCCGGATTGGCCTCGAGGGCGGCTTCGACTTTGCCCGGGTCGACGGGCGTGCCCCACTCGTTCTCCACCGTGATTACCTCCGCGCCGGCACGGCGCGTGACTTCCGCCATACGTGTGCCAAATACACCGTTGATGGCAATAATGGCTTTGTCCCCGGGTTCCACCATATTATTCACGCAGGCTTCCATGCCGAGTGAACCAGGTCCTGACACCGGAAATGTCATGGCGTTATCGGTTTGAAAAACATAGCGGAGCATGTCCTTCAATTCTTCCATCATAGCGATCATGGCGGGATCAAGATGGCCGATGGTTCCATTGGAACTGACCTTTAGAACGTTCGGATGAACCTTGGAAGGGCCCGACCCCATGAGCAGGCGATCAGGCGATGTAAATTGATCTTTCTTCGGCGGTTCGTTCACGAGCTGTGGGTTGGTCACGGTCCGGTATCCTTAACTGTCAAAATTAATTTCACATTATATAATTAGAGTTTTAAGCCTCTCGAGGCAGGGTCACAAGGGAAGCTTCTTCAAGGCCTAAAAATTCCTCGATGATCGGTGTCATCCTCTCAGGCTGATCAAATTGGGCCATGTGCCCTGCGCCCAATATATGGGTCAAGTGAGAATGGGGTATACCATTTTTCAGGATGTCACATGTCTCGATTGGGATCATACGCTCCTCACTACCATAGAGAATGAGGGTTTCGGCTTGGATAGAGGCAAGCACTGCGACCAAGGGCTCATCTATCAGTACTCCCTCATTATAGTGGTTAACTGAGGACCGGTTCGCAGCCTCTTGCTCAAATGTCGCACCATCGGTTGGTGCTCTCTCCGGACGAGTGTAAAATAAACGGCGCCATTCTTCTGGGGACGCTGCGACAGGCCGAGTTCCACTGGCACGAAACCCTGCCGGTCCCTCCAATATGAGAAGTTTGACTAAGGCTGAGTGCCGAACAGCAAGCCAAGCTGCAAGCCATGCGCCAAAGGAGTGGCCCATTAAGTGACAGGGTCCTGAGACTGTTTCACGTATAAATTCTGCCATCAAATCCGACAGAGTTCTCATCGAATTCACGCCTTCATGATGCGATGTGTCATCTTGACCGGGTGTGATGGGCATAAGAAGTCGGTATGTTTTGCTCAAAGCCTCCAGCACGGGAGACACTCGAAGCCCAGACCGCCCATGTAGAAAAATCAGAGTTGGCCCGCACCCCATCTCGAGATAGCAAAGATTGCCTGTCGACAAAGTGAGTGATTTAACGTTTTGTGACATTGCTACGTTCATGCCAGCGCGCCTTAGAACCGATGGAAGAGGAAGTTCTCTGCTGAAAGAGAATGCTCTTTGTCTCCCTTTTGCATCTTCCCCCAGCGCATCAATTGACCCATAATTCTTTTCATCTGCTTCCCGTGAAAATTCCGACCCGCCAGGCTGTCTAGCGCAGCAGCACCAGGGAACAGTAAAGCCAACTGGATGTCCGTCGGCAACCTTCGAGACGGTCCCATGGGTGCCAGTATGTTTACTCGGCGGCCATCACCTCGCCGGTCTCAGCCTGGATCATTTTGTCCACGGCCCGGCGTGCCGGCATGCGTGCTGAATCGTGCTTGATGTTCACCAAGTCATTGGGATTGGCAACGAGTGCCGCGTGTTGCGCTTCCAGGAACTCCAGATCTTCCATGAAAGTCACCGCGATCTGTTCATGCAGAATGCCCGTGGCTTCTGTGTCGTCCGGTTTGTAGCCATTAGCCGGCGACCAGAAATAATGGACGGAGTCTTCCGTCTCTGGCGTGGCGCCATGATAGAGCCGGAGATTAAAACCGCCCGCCTTATCTTCTCGCGAATCCCGCGCGCCTCGACCAACTTCCAGGGCGCCCGTCCATTGGATAACTGTTGCCGGCGCAACGAACTCAAATTCTTGCCACCGGTCGCACATCACATCATCATCCCAGCCAGCGCCAAGTTTATAGGTCGGGGGCGGCACAATATTTTCCATCCAGCGAATATAATGCACCCCTGTTTCCGTTGGCGTTACGTCCATCGTAGCGTTCACCTGACCAGACTGATCCCCGCCACCAATCGTGTTACGATGAATAAACGGAATATGGGTGAGGTCCATGAGGTTATCGATCAGGAGATTGTAATTACAGTTGATCTCATAAAGGCCATACGTGTGCGGCCATTTTTCATGATCGTCATTCCAGGGATAATCAGGGATGGTGCTCTCATCCACCAAGGCGGGATCGCCCATCCATATCCAGATTATTTCCTGGCGTTCAACGACTGGAAAACTTCGGACACGGGCCCGCTCGTTGATCGTATCCTGACCAGGGATATGGACACATTTCCCATCGCCGGAAAATACCATGCCATGGTATCCGCACTGCAAACCACCCTCCACCACATCACCCAACCGGAGCGGCGTGGCCCGGTGACAGCACCGGTCTTCGAGGGCGTGGGCCACCCCGTCTGTATCTCGGAATAAAACTACGGCTTCATTTAATAGGGTTCTGGAAAATGGTTTATCTTCTACTTCATTAAACCAGGCAGCGTGGTACCAGGCATTAAGGGGCCAAGGCTGTGCAGCATCTACAAACATAAGCTATCTCCCAATACAATTGTCCGACTACCATGGCAAAAAAATATTTGAGCGCCAAAACGGGAGTGAACGACACTTTTTAATCTTAATTGGATAAAATGTTGACGCTTTAGACCGTCGTCGTCAATCCTTGGCAGAGTCGGATATTGCCCAATCCTCTAGCCCCAAACGATCGGCGACCTCTTTTTGCCATACGCTGATAGGCTTGGCCGATGGAAATTTTGCTATCTCCTTTCTGGTTAGTTCCAAGATTTCTTCGTCAGATAAGGTGAGGTCCAATTCGGCCCGGAAAGGTTGTTCAACGTACCAAGGCGTGTCCAGATATATCTCGCACCGGTTGCCCTCTGGATCATGAAAATACAGGCTCCACGCATTACCATGGCTAAACGCGTATATATCGCTCGCATTTGGCTCTGCCTGAAGAAAGTGCCAATAAGCCCGCAAATCCGACAGTTCCCCAACTCGGAATGATATTTGATTGATAACATTGAAAGGAAGATCTCTTGGTTTTCCGGCTAAAAATACCAACTGATGGTGCTCTTCTGGATCCCCCGTCAGAAATGCCAGTTCAGCTTGCAAACCGTGCGCATCGATTTTTCCATGATCCGATCGATGCATTTTGAAAACGCGCTGATAAAAATCAGCCATTTTATCAAGGTCCTCTACCCAGAAGCCAGCGTGGGTGAAACGGACATTTGATATGTCGGGGGTGGAAAGCATTCTGTCTCCCTATGACATTTGCTGCCATGATAAAAATTTTTTTGCGAAATTCATTCTATTCTATGTCCTTCCGTCCCTGCCGGTAATAACTCTGCACAAAACAATTTTACTATTCGAGAGGGATAACTGCTGATTAATTGTATCACTCTGAACACCATTTTGCAGTCTTCACTATGATTGCATTCAGACTTGTCTCGATTGATTGATTACGTAGGCTTTATTAGCACAAATTACGCAGGATTTATTTAATGACCCCCATCGCTCATCTTATTGGAAGCGTGCCACTCGAGAGCGCCGACGAGGTATTCCGCAAGGTATCCCAATCGATCGGACACCATGTAAAAAGGATGCCAGATGGTGAGACAGGACGCCGGTCCGATTGGATCGGATTTGTACGACGCCATCTGGGTAAAAATCCCGCCTTCGAGATAGATGAGAGCGTGCCATGGTTCCAATTTAAGCAATGGGACGGCAAGGTGATCAGAGAATGGCCCCTCCTCAAATTCATGGATGGAACGGACCCCGCCTCCATTCAACTGGAGACAGGATATGCTGAAGATGCCATCGCATCTTTCTCTCAATTCGAGGCACTGCAAACCGAGGGTATAATACCCCAAGCTGTCAAATATCAGGCCTGTTCAGCGACNCCTCACGCCATCANNTACATGTATGTCACNCCNGAAGATCAAGCGGCTTTCANAGANATATACACNGCCCACCTCATTGANGAAGTNGGANAGATTTCTGGATCAATACCCCATCATAAACTCGCCTATCAGTGGGATGTNTGTCAGGAGGTGCTAATGTGGGANGGGTATTTTGAGCCTTATCCAGGATACAAGGATGATATCATTCGGACGCTGGCGAAAGTTGGAGACTCCGTAATTGACGACGTCGATATGGGTTATCATCTTTGTTATGGTAGCCCCCTCGACGAACACTGTGTCCAGCCTCAAGACATCGGGAACCTGGTAGAGATGGCGAATGAGTTAACGGCCACGGTCTCTCGACGGATCGACTACATACACATGCCGGTACCAAAGGACCGGAACGATGACGCCTATTTTGCACCCCTGGCTGATTTAGAATTGTCAGCCTATACAGATCTTTATCTTGGGTGTGTTCATCACGATGATCACGATGGTAATGCCCGCAAATTAGATCTCGCCCGTCGACACACAGATATAGCTGGTGTTGGCACTGAATGCGGTTGGGGCCGTGGCAATCCAGAGAATCTCGATGCCATCATAGATGCTCACAACACTATGCTCACCAAAGACTTATAACCTGCCGATCGAAGTCAAATTTACTCCACGAAAGTCTTATATAGGAAATCGACTTAATGGATGAGGGGTTCTCATCAAATGACGCACATCACCTTATTCTACGTGGTATATATCAGCTAACCCCTTGTATTACTGAAGATATTAGATAGCACCTATTCATTCTGTCTAGTCTAAAAAATTAACACGCAATCATCGCGTAATTTTATATTGCAATTGATTCTTATAATCATTATCATTACTCGGTCCCTTTTCCTCAAAAGACTCAATTTGATATGAAAAATTCCTCTCAAATCTTATTTCCAAAACTCCCCTTCGCTGAGCAAATACTAATTTGGCCTGCAAGAAAGTGGCTCCAATCCAATGGTAGGGGAAGTTCGCTTTTTGAAACTCTCCGCGTTGCATTTCGGTTGGCTAGAGCGCCAAATGCATACCTGTCCCTAGATGCCTTTTTGACGATTCTATGTTCATCGAGCGAACAAGGTATAGAGTTTAATTGTCCTGAAGCGGTAAACGTAACCAGCGACGAAATGCTATTTTCTTCTCTCATTACCTCGTTGCAATTAGATGAAAATGAGGATGAAGCGTTCAATTTGATCAGTCACTGGCTACCTCCAGCTGCACAACGTTGCGGGTTGGTTCATTGTAATGCCCTAGCTCAGGAACTTCGTGTCGGTGGCCATATTTTTACTCGTCGTTATTCCGACCTAGACGAGATCTCGGAGCCGCAGGACCAATCTGCCCAACCAGCACGCCACCTCGTAGAAAATGAAATCAAAATAAAGACTAATTTATAATTTTAGGAGTTTCGGAATGATCGGAAAAAAAATTCCNGGNGTGNTATTNAGNACTCGTGTTCGTGATGNGTCNCTNGGTGGAGACAATCCATATCGCTGGCAAGATATTGAAAGCTCAGAATATTTTTCCAACCAACGTGTAATTTTATTTTCACTTCCAGGCGCATTCACACCAACCTGTTCCACTTATCAGTTGCCTGGATTTGAGAAACATTTTGATGAGTTCAAGAAAAAAGGAATAGATGAGATTTACTGCTTATCAGTCAATGATGCCTTCGTAATGAACGCTTGGGCTAAATCCCAAAATATCGATAATGTAAAATTTATTCCCGATGGCTCTGGTGAATTTACACGAAAGATGGGCATGTTAGTCGAAAAAGATAATCTTGGGTTTGGAATGAGATCATGGCGCTACGCAGCAATAGTTGACGACGGAATCGTAGAAAAATGGTTTGAAGAGCCGGGCTTTGAAGATAATTGTGCTAGTGACCCCTATGAGGTTTCTACTCCAGAGGGACTTCTTGCGGCGCTATAAGGAAGACTTGCTGAANCAACTTAAAAACCGAGCGTTATAAACAAGTTTCACAATTTTTATAGTGCAAGAGAAGCCGCCTCATCTGAGGCGGTTTTTTCTATGACGGTTACAGAGTTCTCGGCCTGAGTTAGTTTAGAGAACTTAGGCCGTATTTTCTAAGTCAATGCGATTGATCAAGCTGCGGTGTATCTCTGATGCTTCAAGGCTGGTATCTTCATGATCAAGACCAGTATGGAAATCTATCAAACGAAGATTCTGGAATGCAAGAATGACGTCAGTTAACTCAATAATTGAACCCAATTTTGATTTGTCAGCCAAGGGAAAATACCTTGGATACCTTGAACTCCCACATTCAGTTCATCGCTCGGCTTATGGCTTCATTCCAATACCNATAGTAAGTGTTAAGAATGGCACTGGCCCGACGATTTTGCTCTCCGCGGGCGTGCACGGAGATGAATTCGAAGGCCAAATAGCACTGACAAAACTGACCAAGGAAATTGAACCGGCACAAGTCAATGGCCAGGTTATAATTTTGACAATGACAAATTTTCCAGCCGCTAAAGCCGGCATGAGAACGTCACCAATCGATNATTTAAATTTAAACCGGGAATTTCCAGGCGATCCCCATGGCACACCCACTCGCCAAATTGCTCATTTTGTAGAGTCCGTGCTTATGAACATGGCAGATTATTCTCTTGATATACATTCAGGCGGCTCATCACTCCATTATCTCCCAACTATTTTATACCGTGCGGGGAAAGTAGGGGATGAGCGAGCGGACAAGTGCAAAGAACTCGTGACCACTTTTGGAGCTCCCTATGCTATTGCAATGCCATCAGGCGGAAACAAAGGCACTCGAACAACGATGGCCGCTGCGGAGCGTCAGAAAGCAATAGCTATTGGAGGTGAATTCGGTGGTTCCGGCACAGTATCACCCGAAAGCCTTCACATTTGTGAATTAGGAATACGACGCCTACTCCATCATTTGAAAATTTGGTCACCCGCTAATTTGCCGCCTGCTGCGGAGCCCGAGGAGACGGTATACCTGAATAGCAACTCTACGAATCTGCTCGTCTATGCCGATCAAGCAGGATTATTTGAACCAGCAGCTCAACTCGGAGAAATAGTCGTCACAAACCAGATTGCCGGCTATCTTCACCATCCTGATACGCCGTGGCTCAAACCAGAGAAAATAAGATTTAAAACCGATGGACTGGTCCTAGCTAAACGTATACCGGGCCTATCAGAGCGCGGGGATTGCCTGTTTCATCTAGGCAATGCTGCCCCATGATTTTAAAGACCCTCAAGCATTAACGAAGAGTATTTTTCCCCAATGCTGCTCATTTAGATACAATAGGCGTTCAACGTAGAGCCAGGGGATATGGTAAGCTCAAACAACTAGCTTCACATTTTATAAATAATTTGAGAATTTAAAATGTCCGGCAGTCTCAAAAACAGATGATGCCAATTATAAAAAGGAGGATATTATGCCAATAATAAAACCTCTTGATCCAACCATAAAAGATCTAAAAGGTCTGCATGTTTGGCATGGTGAACTCTCAAGCTGCGCGCAACGGGTTAGGATAACCCTAGATGAAAAAGCACTCGCATGGGAGGGCCATCTTATTGACATTCCAAAAAACGAACACGCCACTCCAGAGTACCAAGCAATTAATCCGAAAGGCCTAGTGCCGGCATTCGTTGACAATGGAACGCTGGTCATTGAGTCCTGCGATATCATTGACTACATCGACGAAAAATTTGCTAAGCCGTCATTGAGCCCCTCAGACCCAAGTCTGAAACCCGAATTGGCGGGTTGGCTTGATCGCGCCGACAAAGCCCAGGCTGATCTAAAACTTCTCTCGCATGAATTTTTATTTCGCCCACGGAAACCTACGACAGAAACTGAAATCGTAGATTTTGAAAACCGTCATAACAACGAGGGATTAGTTGATTTTATCCGCGAATGGCAGGGCAATGATATGTTCCCAAAAGCCAAGTTGGACTCAGCAGTTACGCGCACCGATACCGATTTTCAGAACCTGGACGCAGCCCTCGCTAATCGACATTGGTTACTCGGAGATCAGTTTACTCTCGCTGATATTGCCTGGATGCCAAATATCCATCGAATGATGCTAATGGAGTGGCCGCTTGGACGTTATAAAAACCTACACCGATGGTTCGACCAAATTAAAGACAGGCCCAGCTATCAAAGTGCTTTGGTAGATTGGGAACCAAAGGGTCTCCGCGATCGCTTTGCTAGTTATGTTGCAAAACGTAACCGAGAGACGGGCATCCATGTTACAGCATTTGGAGCATTGGCAGAGATACAGTAGCTTGAATTCATTATGGGTGGTTTTCAAAGGGGATAACAAAATAATGTGGTAAAAAGATAGGTCACTCTCATCAACCTGACGTATTGTATAAACATTGGTGAGTAAAAATATCCTTCGAATCCCAAGATATCATCTGTTACTCCTGCCCTCTCAGCGCGGGGTCAGCCACTGTTATAAAAAAGGCTAACAATATAATTTTCTAAACAAATAGTTGTAGATAAAGCGGCACGCCAAAGCATGAAACGCCAGTTACATTTGAATCTTTTCATCCAAGGCCGTGGTAGCCATGAAGCGGCATGGAGACACCCGCTATCGTCCACCGCTGAATTGACGGACATCGGCTATTATCAGGACCTCGCCCGACGCGCAGAAGCTGGACTATTCGACTCCATTTTTTTCGCAGATCAGCTAACGACAAATACTGCTCAGACGAAATCGGCCAAAGCCTTACAGGTTTGGCTAGAGCCCATAACCATGCTAGCGGCAATAGCAGTGGCTACCCATCGCATTGGTTTAATTGCGACCGGGTCGAGCACCTATACGGAACCATTTAACCTTGCGCGCCAATTCGCCTCAATCGACCACATAAGCCAAGGTCGGGCAGGCTGGAATATAGTTACCTCATGGATGGCTGCCGCAGCGCAAAACTTTGGAGATATGGGTCAATTATCACACTCTGAGCGATATGCATTCGCTGAGGAACACGTCCAGATAGTTAAGGGTCTTTGGGATAGCTGGGCCGACGACACCATAATCGATGACCGACAGAATGCCGTCTACGCAAATACTGATCGCATTCGTCCAATCGACTTTAAAGGAGAATATTTCAGCGTCGCTGGCCCACTTAACTTGCCCCGGGGGCCCCAGGGCCGCCCGGTGCTCGTTCAAGCCGGATCATCTGAGGATGGACGCGGATTTGCTGCACGCCACGCCGAGGCGGTATTCACCGCACACATAGAAAAAACTACTGCCCAGGCTTTTTACGCTGACATGAAGAAACGCGTCACTGCCGAGGGCCGCCAGCCAGACCAAGTCCTAATACTACCTGGCTTATGTCCTACAATTGCATCGACAGAGGCTGAGGCAAAGCGGCTACTGCTAGAATTGAGCGACTACGCCGATGTCGAGATCGCAGTGAAATACCTCGGCACGTGGTTCGGTGGCCATGACTTTTCTCACTTACCTCTCGACAGGCCACTAACTATGGCGGATTTCCCCGACCTGTCGAATATTGAAACCAGCAAAAGTCGCACCGAAATGGTGATTAACCTTATCCAACGCGAGGATATAACACTTCGCGACCTTCTGGCACGTTTTGCACACATAGGTGGGCACTACCTTTTCGCCGGCACTGCCGAGCAAGTCGCTGACCTAATAGAAGACTGGTTTCTCGATGGGGCAGCTGACGGCTTTAACTTAATGCCTCCGCTGCTACCTGCTATGCTCGATATTTTCATCGACGAGGTCTTGCCGCTGCTACAAAAACGTGGCCTGTTCCGAACCGAATATCAGGGCACCACGCTGCGGGAGCATTATGGACTTGACCGTC
Source organism: Rhodospirillaceae bacterium TMED167 (assembly GCA_002170915.1). The sequence continues at coordinate 22,170 of NHHQ01000055.1, forward strand.
CTGCCAGCGCATTTGCCTAACTAAAAGGTGCCTTGTGCACGCCTTTAAATAACATTCACACAAACTGGCGTTGCCGACTTAATTTTTGATTTTATTCAAATTAATTCAAAAGGTATGTTTGGCACGGATTTTTTCCAATCCACTGATTTTATTGATAGTTTTCGAAAAACCCTCTAACACTCTGCTAATTGCCAACCTTGACCAACACACATTAGAATTCTGCGGTTCTTATGACATCCATTATAGATAAGCCACTCGCAACTCGAGAGAACGCCCTAGAGCAATTAGAAGCCCTTAAGCCAAAACTGGGGCACGTTTATGCGGCAGATAGAAATTTCGATAACGGCCCCGGTAAACATTCATCGGTGTCTACCCTCTCTCCCTGGGTGCGCCACCGACTGATTCTCGAGGAAGAACTGGTATCGGCTGCGCTTGGTTCTCACAGCTTTGCCGCATCCGAAAAATTCATTCAAGAAGTCTTCTGGCGTTCCTATTGGAAAGGCTGGCTGGAAATGCGTCCACAAGTTTGGCGCGATTATGAATTGTGTCGAGATCAGGATTTGGCAGATTGGGAGGGGAGACCCGAGCTGCAAGATGCCCGCACTGGAAACACGGGGATTACTTGTTTTGATTTTTGGGTCCGTGAATTGGTCGAGACCAATTACCTGCACAATCATGCTCGGATGTGGTTTGCAAGCATTTGGATCTTTACACTGCGCCTCCCCTGGACGTTGGGTGCCGATTTTTTCATGCAACACCTGTTAGATGGTGACCCGGCGTCAAATACACTCTCATGGAGATGGGTTGGCGGACTTCAAACTCGGGGGAAGACCTATCTCGCGCGGGCAGATAATATTTGCAAATTTACCCGAGGGCGCTTTAATCCTGCCAGCCAATTAGCCATGGATGCGCAGCCGTTGGATGGTCCTGTGGCCCCTGCACCTAAAACTCTCTCATTTCAAAATCCTGTCAGCCCGGACACTCCCTACGTATTGATCGTTACCGAAGATGATTTAGGCATCGAGAGCCTGGATATCTCTTCAAAGTGCTTGAGACAAATCATTAACGTGAACTGCTCGGAAAAACGGTCACCTAACGGTATCTCTCGGCGGGTTGCGGGTTTTATCAACAATGCCATGAGCACTACTATTAAATTTGCAACCGAGTTGGACATTCCTGTGGTTCAGTGTGACCCAAATGATATTAATGGGATCATCAACACCGTGAATGCAAGTGGTGCCAGACAGGTCATTACACCGTTCGCGCCTGTCGGTCCCGTTCAGGGTGTGTTGGGCGTGATTGAAGACAGAGCAATTGAGAATAACATTAGTTTCACTCGTCTAGCCCGCTCCTACGACCGCGAGACCTGGCCATACGCTACTAAGGGATTTTTCAAGTTTAAAGAAGCCATACCCTCGTTAATTGCACGCCTGGGGCTCGGATGAGAGAGCCACCTCGTCGATATCCCCAAGAACGAGCGTGCCACACTCGAATGTCATCGATAAGCCCAAAAGGCTTGGTGCCCGCGTTCGTCGAACATTGAACGAGAATAATTGAGCCTTATTTTTCTAAACCATTGTTCTCGTCGGTTATCAATTTAGAAAATGCAAAGACCATCCGACTTTATTTTTGGCCCCACCAATTTCAGGCCCTCCACACTAATCCTATAAAGCTGGTATTTGAAAGTTGCCATATAGTCCCAAGAGCCTCTACGGGTAACGATCTCTACTTTTTTTCCCGATTTAGCTGCCTTTTCCAGATAGCCACATAGTTCTGTAACCTTGGTAAGTTTCTGGCCATCAACGGTATAAATATAACTGTAAGCCTTCATTTTCCGCACGGATCCAGGGGATGCAGACGCGACATCGAGTATCATTATCTCATCCTCAGGGTTGGAGATTTGCGCATCCCTCAAAAATTCTTTGCCGACGACCAGGCCTGAAAAATGCAGACCCACCCAGTTAATCATTCTTGGTCTGGCTTTAACCGGGAGGCTTACGACCTGTTCCTCACCCTCCCGAATAACCTTAATTGCAATGGTTCCCTCTCTTCCGCGCAGGGCATGTATGAGATCAGCTTGGTTTTTAAATTTGATTGCTGGAACATTGGCAAGCGACACCAGCTCATCACCCGGTTGCAGAGCCCACTTTACCGGCAGTCCTTCGTAAGTCGTGGCGACGATCAGTTTGTTTCGCACTTCATTGCTGGTTGCGAATGCTGCAGGCAAATAAGGCACAGATGGATTTTTGCCTTCTCTCAAAAGGTCAAATATACGACAGGCGTAGATCATCGGGACCGCAAACCCAGACCTTCACTTGAACGCTTTGAATACCCCATGGCATTAATGCCGAGAACTGCATCTGACGCGATGTTGATGA
>NHHQ01000056.1 GCA_002170915.1 Rhodospirillaceae bacterium TMED167
CCGTCACGACTTTAGCAATTTCGTTGACGGCTTCGAAGTCACCCTCCGAGGCGATGGGAAAACCCGCCTCAATAATATCAACGCCCATGTCTTCCAACACTTCTGCAATTCGTAGTTTTTCGGACAGGTTCATGGACGCGCCAGGAGATTGTTCTCCGTCCCGCAAGGTGGTGTCAAAAATGTAAACTCTGTTTGATTCGGTTCCATTACTCATGGCTCTGGGTCTTTCTCTCGGCGATTATCTAATTATGGCTTAAGAGTCGGCTGTCCCCTGAACGTCTGCCCGAAGGCTAGTATCCGGTCAGGGGCTACTAAGTCGAAGCGCCAGAGACAGGAGTTGCAGAGAGGCTGACAATCGCACCGCGCCGTACACAGGTGTGCCGGTATCTCGGACGAAAGTGTGTTGCCGATTTGCCATCTTTCTCTTTTCTTCCCAGTATCCGAAACTTTACCGGAAACCGTCTAACAACTTGTCTGGATCTGGTTAAAGAGCGGATTGGCGCTTGTGTCAAGGGAAGAGCCTTTATGACAGGCTGTTGTCAGGGCGGTCACTGTCTCTCACCCTGTGCAGCAATTACGAGAAAGAATACTATCCGGTTGAAGATCCAAATTCGGATGACCACACCTTTATCGGCATTACGTGCCGTGGCTTGCTGGCTTTGCAGTCTGTTTAAGAGCCATTTCCTCGGCCCGTTCTCGCGCGGCCAAACGGTAAGACTGGTCTTTGCCGCTTTCATATGGTTTGGGCCAGAACTGTTGATCCACGCCATAATAGGCCGCTGCCTGTAATGTGAAATGCGGGTTCGTCAGATGAGGCCGGGCCATGGCCACGAGGTCAGCCCTGCCCGCAGCCAGGATGGTGTTAACCTGATCCCAGGTGGTGATGTTGCCAACGGCGATTGTCGGAATATCTGCCTCCAGGCGAATTTGCTCTGAAAAACCCGTCTGGAACATACGCCCATACACGGGTTTGGCATTCGGTGTCGTCTGGCCAGCGGAGACATCAATGAGATCGGCGCCATGATCCTTTAAGGCACGGGCAATTTTAACCGCATCTCCACCGATTATGCCAGTTTCCCCAACCCAATCGGTAGCAGAGAGACGGACAGAAATGGGCTTTTCCGCGGGCCAAACCGCACGTACAGCGTCAAACACCTCCAGAGGGAACCGCAGCCTATTTTCAAGGGATCCACCGTATTCATCGGTCCGCTGGTTGCTCACTGGCGTGAGAAAACTGGAGAGCAGATAACCGTGAGCCATGTGAAGCTCCAACATGTCTGCACCAGCAGCGTCGGCCATCTGTGCAGCAGAAACAAAATCTAACGACACCTGTGCCATGTCATCCCGGCCCATTTCCTGGGGCGTTGCATTCACATCAGAGAATGGGAGAGGCGACGGCGCAATCAACGGCCAAGCGCCACTCTCCAGCGGCTGATTCATTCCTTCCCAACCAACCCGGGTGGCTCCCTTTCGCCCAGCATGCCCGATTTGCAAACAAAACCGGGCATCAGATTGGCCGTGTACATAGTCGATCACGCGCTTCCAGGCGGCCAAATGATCTGGCGTGTAGAGGCCTGCGCAACCGGGCGTGATCCGGCCCTCCTGGGACACACATGTCATTTCCGAGAACACCAATCCAGCGCCGCCCATGGCCAGGCTGCCGAGATGCACCAAATGAAAGTCCCCGACCGTGCCATCCTCGGACATATACATGTCCATGGGGGACACCACGACCCGGTTCGCGAGGGTCATGTCCCGCAACGCAAAGGGTAGGAACATGGGTGGCAGGCTCTCGGACGTACCGGACTTGCCGGCAAACCAGGTTTCCATGTCCGAGATAAATCCGGCGTCTCGGAGGCGTAGGTTTTCGTGGGTGATCTGCTTGGACCGGGTCAGCATGGAATAGGCGGCCTGGATCGCTTCCATTTCCCGATATCGNCCTGCATTCTCCGTCCACACAACGCTCACATCCGCAGCGTGTTGAATGATTTCCACGTCGGTCCGTCGCGCNGCCTCAAATGCCNCCAGCGCGCNCNGCACATCTTCCGCGTCCTGACACGCCTGATAGAGGGCGATGGCGTCTTCCATGGCGAGTTTGGTGCCCGAGCCGATGGAATAGTGCGCGGTGTGCAGTGCATCTCCGATGAGCACGACATTGTCATGGCTCCAGGTTTCGCATCGGATGGTGGGAAACGTCCGCCAAACGGATTTGTTGGACACAAGTTTGTGGCCATCCAACGTTTCAGCCCACAGCTCCTCCATGTACGCGAGGAGGTCCGCCTCGCTCAGATCTGCCACCTCGTTTTTGGCGTTGGCCCATGTCGGTTCCGGTGCCTCAACGATCCAGGTGGACAGATCATCGTTGTATTGGTACGCGCCAAGCACCCAAATGCCGTGCGCGTTCTCGGCAAAGTCAAAGGTGAAGGCCGCATGGGGTTTGGTCGTGCCAAGCCACACGAACTTATTACGCCGCCACTCAAAGCTCGGCTTGAATTGGTCCTCGTAGGTCTTTCGGACGATACTGTTCAATCCATCTGCCCCGACAATCAAATCCGCGTCGGCATAGTGGGACAAATCGTTTATGTCCGTTTCGAAATGGAGAGAGATCCCCAACGAACGCGCCCGCTTTTGCAAGATCAACAACAACTCCCGGCGTCCGCAACCGCAGAATCCATGACCTGCCGTCCGGATGATCTCCCCCTTCCAAACAAAGTCGATCTCATCCCAATAAGCAAAAGCGCGAGTGATTTCGTCATAGGTTGCCGGATCGTGGGAGAGAAAATTACCAAGGGTCTCATCGGAAAAGACCACGCCAAACCCAAAGGTGTCATCGGCGCGGTTCCGCTCATAGACCCTGATGTCGTGGGAGGGGTCTGCCTGTTTCATAAGAACAGCGTAGTAGAGACCCGCCGCCCCGCCGCCAATGATGACGATTTTCATATCCGTCCCTTTCCGACGCGCGCCCTTTAGTGGACCTTTTGCAATAAGTTATTAAACTAACGCCCGAAACGCCAACTTGATCAACAGGAGGCAGTTTTTAAAAGGAACGACTGAGATGGCCGACCAACTGCCCCTCCCCGCCTCATGGAGGGATATCCGAGATATCAAGAGCGGACGGTGGAAATTTGCCGTCGGACGCGCCAAAACAACTACCTGGACAAGAGAAAATAACCATGGCCTCCGATAAACGTCCCCTCGTCTACGATGATTTTCTGCCCTTCTTCCCAGACGCCTCCGGCAACGAAGTGAACGGTCTGGGGGAAAAAGACATCCGCAGGCCCTCACCTTTTTTTTGGCATCCGCCGGACCAACACGCGTTCGGGGAGCTTCAGCGCCAAGTCATTGGGATTCAGCGGCGGTCCCCAGACATCACGGAACATTATTCCCATGATGCCCCCCGAGGCCCAGCCCCGGTTGAAAAAGCCGGGACCAAAATCGAAAAATCAGCACAAAGCTGGACGGCGGACGTGAAGGCGTTTGCCCTCGCCCACGAAGGAGATTTTGTCGGGATCGCGCCCATGGACCCGCTCTACGTGTATGAAGGCTATGAACTGACACATCCGTGGGTGATCGTTGTCGGCGTCTCCATGGAACATGAAGAACTCGACAATTTGCCGCCGTCCCTGGAGAACACCAGCAATCCTGTGGAAGTGGCGCGTCAGTATAACCGGGCCGCCCGGGCATGCCGGGAGCTGAACAATTTCATTCTCTCACAAGGATATGAGGCCAAAGCCTGGCAGGGGCCCTTTGCCTCCGCCTTGAACATGATGCCGGCAGCCATCCAGGCGGGGATCGGCACGCTCGGCAAACACGGCTCCCTCATTAATGAAGAATTCGGCTCGTCCTTCCGGATCTCAGCTGTCACCACGGACATTCCGCTGGTGGGGGACGCCCCCAAGGACATCGGCGCGGAAGACTTCTGTGCCAACTGCCAGGTGTGTGTCAAAGCCTGCCCGCCGGGCGCCATTTTTTCAGAGAAACAAATGGTGCGGGGGGTGGAAAAATGGTTCGTCGATTTCGACAAATGCATTCCCTATTTCGGCGAGGCGCTGGGCTGCGCCATCTGCATCACCAAATGTCCGTGGTCAAAGCCGGGTCGGGCGCCAAAGCTCATGCAGAAAATGTTGGGCAGACGGGAAACGGTAAAAGCACGGACATGACGCCGGCCTTCCCCGGTCTGTCCTCGCATCAAACGAGACGAAAGGACAAGCAGAGAACGGCTTCATGACCGGACCAAAAAGGTCTCCGCACCTTGCAACGACAGACAAAAAGGGCGCCTGATCGGCGCCCTTTTACGTTTGGCGGAGAAATCCGCCTAGTTTTTGGCCTTGTCCACCAACGCGTTCTCAGTGATCCACGGCATCATGTCCCGGAGTTTTTGGCCGACTTTTTCAATATCATGTTCAGCGGCACGGCGGCGCATGGCTTTAAACCGGGGTGCCCCCACTTTATTTTCCATCATCCAGTCCTGAACGAATTTGCCGGACTGAATGTCTTCCAAGACCTCCTTCATGCGCTCCTTAACCCCGGCGTCAATCACCCGGGGGCCACTCATATAATCGCCGTATTCTGCCGTGTTGGAGATGGAATACCGCATGTTGGCAATGCCACCTTCATACATCAAATCCACGATGAGCTTCACTTCGTGCAAGCACTCGAAATAGGCCATTTCTGGCGCATAACCAGCTTCGACGAGAGTTTCCCAGCTCGCCGTAATGAGCGACGTCAGGCCACCACACAAAACGGTCTGTTCGCCGAAAAGGTCGGTTTCGCACTCTTCTTTGAACGTGGTTTCGATGATGCCGGAGCGGCCACCACCAATAGCACTGCCATAGGACAGGGCGACATCAAGAGCGGCGCCACTGGCGTCCTGAGCAACGGCGACGAGACAAGGCACGCCGGCGCCCCGCACATATTCGCCCCGCACCGTGTGACCCGGGCCTTTCGGAGCGATCATGAACACGTCCACACCTTCTGGCGGAACAATCAGACCGAAATGGACGGAGAGGCCGTGCGCAAATGCGATGGCGGCACCTTCTTTGAGATTGTCGTGGATTTCCGCGTTATAAAGATCCGCCTGAATTTCGTCCGGTGCCAGGATCATCAGCACGTCCGCCCAGCCAGCAGCTTCGGCGGGCGTCATAACCTTCAACCCTTCCGCTTCCGCTTTGGCGATGCTGCCGGAGCCTTGACGCAGCGCCACGGCAACTTCAGTTGCACCGCTGTCGCGGAGATTGAGCGCATGGGCATGGCCTTGGCTGCCGTAACCAACAATGGCGACCTTCTTGGTTTTGATCAGATTGACGTCAGCGTCACGATCATAAAAAACTCTCATTTTCTTTTTTCCTTCCGTTTGTCAGGCAGTCCGCCGATGCAGCTGCCCACTCCCATATTATTGTGCGTTACATTTCTTCTGCACCGCGAGCGATGGCAACGATCCCTGTCCGGGACACATCCACAAGCCCAAGCGGCATAATTTCCGCGATAAAGCGGTCAACGGTATCAGAGCTGCCCACGATCTCGAACACAAAGGACTCGCTTGTACTGTCCACAATCTGCGCCTGGAATTTATCCCCGATGGCCATGGCTTCCACCCGCTCGTCCCCAGTGCCATTCACTTTCACAAGTGCGAGTTCCCGCTGCACCGACCGGCCGTCGGTGGTTAGGTCCGAGACTTTTTGAACCGGCACAAGGCGGCGCAGCTGTTCACGGATTTGATTGATCACCGATTCACTACCCGATGTCACGATAGTGATTTTGGAATAGCCCGATTCCGGATCAACTTCGGAGACGGTAAGGCTATCGATGTTATACCCCCTACCCGAGAACAGGCCAACGACGCGGTGCAGTACCCCGGTCTCGTTGTCCACGAGGACGGAAAAAGTATGACTTCTCGTTTCGTTTTGTGTGCCAGTCTCGTTCACGTCTTAACTTCTCCAGAGCATTCCGGGAGCGCGGTTAATTAAGCACCGAGCCCTCTCTCAACAAAATGTACATTGGATATTAAACCCAGGATGAGCGGGTTCTACGCCATCACGTTGGCTTTGTCATCCATCGTCTTCATTTCGTGATTGGGGCCGAGGACGATCTCGTTATGAGCCGCCCCGGACGGGATCATCGGGAACACGCACTCGTTCCGATCGACCGCCATATTGAGGAAAACCGGACCTGGCGTTTCCAGCATATATTTGATGCCCGCCTCAACGTCGGCCGGATCATTGACCTGAAGGGCCGAAAATCCAAAAGCCTCGGCAAGCTTGATGAAATCTGGCCCGCCGGAGAGATCGCATTCTGATTCGTGATTATCGTGGAACAATTCTTGCCACTGGCGGATCATGCCGAGAATCTGATTGTTCAGGTTGAGAATCTTGACCGGCAAACCGTTTTTAGCGATGGTGTTCATCTCCTGAATGTTCATCATCAAGGAGCCCTCGCTGGTCACGCAGACAACCGGCGAGTCTGGATGGGCGACCTGGACTCCCATGGCCGCTGGAACACCGTATCCCATGGTTCCAAGCCCGCCCGAAGTCATCCAGCGGTTGGGCTCGTCAAAGTGCAGAAACTGAGCCGACCACATCTGGTGTTGCCCGACATCCGTGGTCACATAATAATCTGTCCCGACCAGAGCATTCTTCAGTGTTTCAAGTGCGAATTGAGGTTTGACGATCGCGGGTCCTTGGTCATAAGCCAAGCAATCCACACCCCGCCACTCATCAATTTGCTTCCACCAGTCCTTCAGCGCCGCTGACTCGATAACCGGCTGCTTTTTATCCCAGATGGCGAGAATATCCTCGAGCACACTGGCCGCATCGCCGATAATACCGATGTCCACCGATACGTTTTTGTTAAGGGAGGACGGATCGATATCAATATGTACCTTTTTAGAGTCGGGTGAAAAGGCGTCAACCTTACCGGTTACTCTGTCATCAAATCGCGCACCGATGTTAAACATGACGTCACAGTCATGCATAACCATGTTGGCTTCATACGTACCGTGCATGCCGGGCATCCCGATAAATAGCGGATCAGATGCCGGAAAGGCCCCGAGCGCCATCAGCGTTGTCGTACACGGGAAACCAGTCATACGGACCAGCTGCGTCACCATCTGAGATGCTTCCGGGCCGGCATTCACCACACCGCCGCCCACATAGATGATCGGCTTCTTCGCACTGGCTAGGAGATCGACAGCCGCTTCTATCTTCTCCTGCTCGCCCCTGGTTTTGGGGTTATAATTTCGGGGCTTCACATCCTCCGGCGCGACATATTGGCCCTCTCCTAGAATAATATCTTTGGGAATATCGATTAGTACTGGCCCGGGCCGGCCATGTGTCGCCACATAAAACGCCTCGTGCATTACGCGCGCAAGGTCTTCGGTGGACCGAACCAGATAATTATGCTTGGTGGCGGCACGGGTGATGCCCGTCGTATCGGCTTCCTGGAAGGCATCATTGCCGATCAGGTTGCTCACAACCTGGCCCGTCAGACAAATGAGTGGAATGCTATCCATCATGGCGTCCACCAGGCCTGTCACTGTATTGGTCGCACCCGGTCCAGACGTGGCCAACACAACACCGGGACGCCCGGTCGAGCGCGCATAGCCCTCAGCCGCATGCACACCGCCTTGTTCGTGTCCCACCAGGATATGGCGGATTTTGTTTTGCTGGTAAATCCGATCATAGAGCGGGAGTGTCACGCCCCCTGGATACCCAAAGACAACATCCACATCCTGATCGGTCAGCGCTTTTAGAATGATGTCTCCGCCGGTGTAGCGATGCTCGGTCATGTTTTTCTCCTATAATGCGGAAAGGTCTCTGCCAAGACCACCATAGTTTTTAGCTCACACAAAAATAGCGCGCCACAAAGGCCGACTTCGATGGCCCCCCATGGCGCGATTNAACGGNAAATTATAAGGGTTCAGGTCAGGCGTCAATACCTAGAAAAAATTTCTGAAAAGATTTTTTCGTTATTTCTTTCCGAATATTGCGCTAAAATGACATCTGGCTTTTCGATTTGATTGCGAAACCATGTCATTTGCCGTTTTGCAAAATTACGGGTGGCTTGTTTGGCTTGNTCNACTGCGGCCNTCCGAGTNATGGCGCCGNTCAAATGNGCCGCCAGTTCCGGCACACCAAGGGCCTTCATGGCGGGCAACGTCGGATCCAGACCCAGCGCCACGAGCGCCGCCACCTCATCGAGCGCGCCCTGTGCCATCATTCTGTCAAAACGGTCATTACAGCGCACATAAAGGTCCTCTCGGGGCGGGGCCAGGAGAACCATCTGGACATCTGCGGGCAGGGGCTCGGTTGCCGGCGCCGCTCGGTGCCAGTGGGAGAGCGACTTCCCTGTCGCCAGGTAAACCTCGTAGGCACGGAGGAGACGCTGGGTATCCGTTTCGGGCAGACGGGCAGCGGCCTCCGGGTCCACGCCGGCCAGCCGGGCGTGGAAGGCACGGGCACCGATCGCATCATATGTTNCNCGTGCAGCGCTGCGGATGTCTTCGGGCACNCCAGGAATTTCGCTTAAGCCGCTCAGCAGAGCCTTGATATATAGGCCGGTCCCACCAACGACAATCGGCAGACGTTTTTCCCGCCATACTGCCTCTATTTCTCGAACGGCCATCTCCCGCCANCGACCAGCAGAGNACCGTTCTGTNGCCGGCAGGATGCCATAGAGCTTGTGNGGTNCGCGNGNCTCNTCAGCGGCGCTCGGNCGGGCNGNGACAACNCGNAGCTCGNTNTAGACCTGCATGGAATCCGAATTGATAATGGTGCCGCCAATTTTCTCTGCAACAGCAAGCGCCAATCCCGTTTTACCACTAGCCGTGGGCCCCGCGACAACGAGGAGAGGACCACCAGGATTACTCTGTGTCATATTGGGATCATAGGGCGATCCTGGCTCGATTCAATTGCCAGCACGGAAAAAGGATACGACAGCCCACCCCGGGTTCGGGTGCCAATGCAAAATAAGGGTTATCGCTAATTATTTTATTTAGAACCCGGAATGTCTGAATACCCTCACATTGATTTATTAACTATTGAGCTCCAGCAGCCGTATATCTTAAAAGGTGACCAGCTAACTCAAAGTCGCTGTTACCCCGTTTAACCAGTCTGCATNATCGGAGAGTGTNCGCAACTCCTCGAGAGCCACTTTTTTAGNCTGCGTCACGCTGTCGACAACACGCTGGCCAGCACNTTCCGCCGGCTNGCAGCAGGCTTCCAGCCGTATANCGTTNGGGTCATANAAATAGATAGAATAGAGACCGGGCAGGATCTCAACCGGACCGTCAAAATCTACCCCATGCGCCGTGAGGCGCGTCTGTATGGCATCAAATTGATCGGATGATACGGCAAACGCCACATGTTGCATGCCACCCAGCGCATCCCGATCGGTCTGTGTCTTTTCGCCTCCGGGGATTTCGAAAAACGCCCACAGGCTGTCATTGCCCATATCAAAAAAGTAGTGACGTATGCACTCGTAGGGTGGATTACCGCGATTTTCCTTTGTTCCCACACCTTCCGGTACCTTCATGGCATGAACCAGCGGCATACCCAGGACATTCACGTAAAAATCTGTGGTCAATCTCATATCATCAGTCGTGAGAGCAAGATGGTGAATGCCCCGAAATGGTCCGGTGAAACCGGCACCGTTGGGGTGCGAATTGCTGGCTACGTCCATGGAAACCCTCCCGAAATATACACTCAGTATTTAACCAAGTTTTATTCCGTAATCCAAACGGATAAAACACTTGAACCGGCGTTTCTGAAGGCTTTTATTAGAGATTATTCAGAAGAAGGAANTTATCATGGGTTACTACGGCATTGGGCAATCTGTCCGGCGGGACGAGGATCCTCGGCTTTTAAAAGGACGTGGCGCCTACGTTGGTGATGTAACATTGCCGCGCCAGTCGTACGCTTATTTCCTTCGCTCCCCGCACGCCCATGCGGAGATCACCAACCTTGATGTCAGCCCGGCCAAACAGGCCCCCGGCGTGCTCGATATTTTTGTCGGCGAGGATGTCGCCGCCGACAATCTCGGCACGCCCGGNATGGTGGCCAAGCGCAAACGCCCCGACGGCGCCAACATGTGGGCACCNCCCCAAACACCGCTGGCACTGGNCCGGGTCCGCTATGTNGGGGATCCCATTGCCCTGGTGGTAGCGGANTCCGTCGACCAGGCAAAATCAGCTGCCGAGATGATCGACATCGCGTTTAATCCACTGCCGTCTGTGACAGACACNGCCCAAACGATCGCGCCGGGTGCGCCGGCGGTGTGGAACGAATGCCCCGATAATATTTCCCACATCCATGAGACCGGCGATAAAATTGGGACGGATGAGGCTTTCAAGAACGCCGCCACGATCGTCAAACGGAGGTTTGTCATCACCCGCGTTCATGCTCAATTCATGGAGCCCCGAGGGGTCAACGCGGACTATGATGAGCGCAGCGAACGCTATACACTCTACGCCGACGTGCAATACCCCCACCGGGTGCGTCAGGTACTGGCGGAAAAGATCTTTGGCATCCCGGAACAGAATATCCGTGTCGTCGCTCAGGACGTGGGCGGCGGTTTCGGTGCGAAAGGCTGGCAGTATGTCGAGCAGCGCCTGATGATGTGGGCNACCCGCAAGGTGGGCCGGCCGGTCAAATGGACCTGTGAACGCAGTGAATGTGTGCAAGCCGATGAACATGGGCGGGACAACGTAACGGAAGCTGAAATCGCCCTGGATGAGAACGGCACCTTTCTCGGCCTTCGTGTCTCCACCATCGCAAACCTGGGGGCCTATATTTCCTCAATCCGAAATTTACTCTCCATCTTTACAAACGTGGGGACCCTGGTGGGTGTGTATAAGTTTCCGGTGGCGCATTCGAGCGTGCTGGGCGTGATGGCTAATTGTAATCCGACGGCGCCNTACCGGGGCGCCGGCCGACCCGAGGCAAGCTACGTCATCGAGCGGCTCGTTGACGAAGCCGCCAAGGAAATCGGCCTGGATCCGGCGGAGCTCCGCCGCCGCAACATCCTTACGTCCGAGGATACGCCCTATAAGACACCCCTGGTGTTCACCTATGACTGCGGTGAATTTGACAAGAATATGGAACGGGCCTTGACGGAAAGCGGATATGACGGCTTCAGCGCCCGCCGGGAAGGAGCCGCATCCCGCGGCATGCTCCGCGGCATTGGCATCGCCAACGCCATCGAAGCCGCAGCTGCACCCGGACCCGAATTTGGAGAAATCCGTTTCTCCACGGACGGAACGACAACGGTCCTCATGGGCACCAAAAACCAGGGCCAAGGCCATGAAACCATGTACAAGCAGATCGTCGGCGAACGGCTGGGTCTGGACGCCGAGGATATCCGAGTTGTGGATGGCGACACCGACCAAGTCGCCTTTGGCCTCGGCACCATGGGATCGCGATCAATGGTCAGCGGCGGGACAGCACTGTACAAAGCGGCGGATAAAATCATCGAAAAGGCGAGCAAAATCGCCGCGCATATGCTGGAAGCCAGCGAAACTGACGTAGAATTCCAGAATGGCCGCTTTTCAGTTGCGGGCACGGACAAGACGGTGAGCCTCAAGGATGTCGCGAAAGCCTCCTTCCTGCCACCGAAGCTGCCGCCGGATACAGCGCCCGGCCTTTTCGAGACGGGCACCTTTTCGCCCAAGGCCAACACCTTCCCCAACGGTTGCCATATTGTGGAGGTGGAAATCGATCCCGAAACGGGCGACACCCAAATGATCAGCTATGTGATGGTCGATGACGTAGGGACAGTCATCAACCCGTTAACGCTCAAGGGCCAAATCCACGGCGGCGTTGCCCAGGGAGTTGGTCAAATTCTGATGGAGCAGGTCGCCTATGATCCGGACAACGGCCAGCTGCTCTCAGGCTCCTTTATGGACTACGCCATGCCACGGGCGGATACTGTCCCCCCGTCCATGAAAATCATCACCAACGAAGTGCCTACGGATCTCAATCCCCTGGGCGCTAAGGGCGGCGGTGAGGCGGGTACTGTGGGCGCCATGCCGGGACTGATGAACGCCATCATGAACGCACTGTCTTATGCCGGTGTGGATCACTTGGATATGCCGGCCACGCCCGATCGAATTTGGCGGGCCCTTCAAGACGCAAAGAAGTCGGCCTGACCGCGCGAGGCGCAGTCCTGAACATCACAAAGCGGCAGGGGAAAAAAGGTGGGTCACTGCGTCTGGAACCGGGCCAAAGAGCCAGCCAGAACGCTAATCCAGCATTAGGGAGACCATACCGTCTGCGAGTTTCGGCTCAAACCAGGTGGTCTTTGGCGGCATGATTTCGTCGGCATCCGCCACCGCGATCAACTGATCCACAGAGGTAGGGTACAAAGAAAACGCCACAGCCCAGTCGCCGCCGTCGACCCGTTTTTCCAGCTCCGCCATGCCACGAATGCCTCCCACAAAGTCAATGCGGGAGTCTGTGCGCGGATCCCCAATGCCCAAAACCGGCGACAGGACAGCCGCTGTGAGCACACTGACATCCAAATCCGCCGTGGGATTGGCAGGGTCGGGTGCGGCACCCGTATAGATCAGGCTGTACCACTGGCCTTGCACATACATACCAAACGTTCGGACTGCGTCGGGTTTTACCGGATCAGCACTTTTTTCGACCGAAAAAGACCCTCCAAGGCTCAGGATAAGGTCCTCCACCGACAACCCATTGAGATCCTTGATCACCCGATTGTAATCCAGCACCTGAACCTCGGGTTCCGGGAAACTCACGATTAAAAACGAGTTATACGGCTCATCCCCAGTATGATCGGGGTTTCCAGCCTGGCGGTCGGCCGCCACCCGGGAAGCCGCCGCCGAACGATGGTGCCCGTCCGCGATATAAATGACCCCCAGGCGATCAAAACCAGCAGTGATCCGGTCCATCTGAGCGACGCCGGACACCACCCACAAAGTGTGAAGGACCCCTCCCTCCCCGGTTACGGAATAATCAGGCGCGCCAGATGTGATTTCTTCGGTCACGGCACTTAAATCTTGATCCGGCTTATGGGTCGTAAACACCGGGCCTGTCTGGGCATTCACGGCAAGGATCTGCTTGACCCGGTCGGTCTCTTTGTCGGGGCGGGTCAACTCATGGCGGCGGATCAAATTTTTCTCATAGGCTTGCACGGAGCCTGCGCCAACGATCCCGGTTTGGACATGTTCCTCCATCTGGACCCGATAAACGTAATAGGCCGGTGCGGCGTCCCGCTTGAGCACGCCCGCCTCGACCATGCGGTTTATATTTTCTGTGCCCTTGGCATAGACCGAGTCATCGAAGGGGCTCGTGCCCGCAGGCAGGTCGATTTCAGGCTTGGAAATGTGGAGGAAGCTCCAGGGTTTACCCTCTGCAAGCGCCCGCGCTTCCTCGGTGTTCACCACATCATAGGGCGGGGCCACGACATCCGCCGCATGACCGGGCGACGGCCTTAGGGCACGGAACGGTTGAATAAGGGGATGGGACACGGGCGGCTACCTCACAAGCATAAACTAGTACAATCCGGCATTTACCAGTTTAGTCAAATGCCCCAGAACTCCCAATAGGGATTAGGATTTATTTATTCTAATGGCAACAAAGCCGATCCCGTTCTGCCGGTCCAACAGAAGTAAAATTGACTTACGGCCAGCTTTCCGCGCTTCTTCAACCTTCTCGTTCACTTCGCTGGGGGTGCCAATCTCGGTCTGGCCAACTTCTAGTATCACATCCCCTGGCTTTAACCTCTGTTCCGCTGCAGCGCCGGCCGGCGACACAGCAGTGATCACCACACCTTTGGCAGAGCTTTTCAGTTTGAATCGGGCGCGGGTTTTGGCATTGATCGTCGCTAATTTGACGCCCAGAGATGTGATCTCTAACTCCTTGGTAGGATTTATAATATTGTTTTTGGTCTTTTTCGTTGCAGCTGCCTGCTCCTCCTGAAGCTCGCCGACGGACACCCTGGTCGTCAATCGCTTGCCATCCCGCCAAACAACAACCGGCACTTTTTTGCCAATTTCGGTGCCCGCTACGATGCGCGGTAGGTTCCGCATCTCAACCACGGATTGGTTGTTAAACGACAGAATTATGTCACGCGCCTTTAAATTCCCGTCTTCCGCCGGGCTACCCTTGGTCACCTCTGCTACAAGGGCCCCCTGAGCTTTTTTAAGCCCGAGGCTCTCGGCAATCTCGTCTGTCACCTGCTGGATCCGAACGCCCAGCCAGCCCCGCCGGGTGCGGCCAAAGTTCCGCAATTGATCGATGACGCTGACGGCGGTCGATGCGGGAATGGAGAAACCGATTCCGATACTGCCGCCGGTCGGCGAGAAGATGGCCGTGTTAATACCAACCACCTCACCATCCATGTTAAAGAGAGGCCCTCCCGAGTTCCCTCGGTTGATGGAAGCGTCGGTCTGAATGTAATCATCATAAGGACCAGAGTTGATGTTCCGTCCTCGGGCCGAGACGATGCCGGCAGTCACGGTTCCGCCCAACCCAAATGGATTTCCAATGGCCATAACCCAGTCGCCCACCCGTAGTTGATCGGAATTTCCGAACGGCACGGCAGAAAGTTTTTTTTCGGGTTTGACCTGAAGCACCGCCAAATCGGTCTTTGGATCCCGACCCAATAATTTGGCCTTCAAGCTCGTGTTGTCGTGAAGAATGACCGTGATTTCGTCGGCATCCTGGATGACATGGTTGTTGGTGACGATGATCCCAGCTCGATCAATGATGAACCCAGATCCCAGGGACGTTGCCCGGCGCTGTTCCTGCGGTCGGTTTTTATCAAAGTACTCGCGAAAAAAATCTTCGAAGGGAGACCCCGGTGGAAATTGCGGCAACTGTGGTGCGCCCTCCTGCGCTTTTGCCATGCTCGTGGTGGAAATATTGACCACGGCCGGCAGAAGTTTCTGGGCCAGGTCTGCGAAGCTCTCCGGCGCCGAACGGCCGGCGGCCGGTCCGGCCAGCAAGCCAAGCAGCACAACAGTGGATAACAAATAAAGGGCCGCCTGGCGCCATTGACCCTCCCGAAGTATGTGGGCTGGGGCAAATAGTTGTCTCTGTTCCTGTAACCGGACTCGCATTTCACAATCCTTTATGTAAGTAGACAATGTGTCATTTATCATGCAACGACCAATTTATGATAGTTGCCGGACCTGACAACCGTTCCGCATACGAATTTATATAGGTCAAAAGTATGCGTGGAACAGGTCTAAAAGAACACAGTAGACAAAATACCCGCGAGGAAGACTTTTGGGGTGTCGAGGAAAGCGCATACGCGTGTCACGACAAGCCTACATCGCCCGAGAATTTAACCGCGCCGACCTTAACGCCACACTCCTAGACAGAGAAATAACGGATCACTGCAATCGCTGTAACAGCCGCAACTGCTGCCGTCAGGCCCGCCATCCGGAGAATAGCGTCAGGCATTTGCAACACCTGACCAATTAACCGCCGCATGGTGCCAGGTAGCAAGGCGTAAATGATGCCTTCGAGGGCTATGGCCAAAGCGACGGCCGTCAGAAGCTCTGACATCTTCTAACGGCCCCGCGGGATTTAGTCTGCGCCCGCCTACTTCCGCAGCGGGGTCTGTTTGACCTTCCCGGTGATGTCTCCGAAAAACCGAAAGAAATCTGAATTCGGGTTCAGCACCATGGTTGTTCCTTCTCCAAAGGCCGCATCATATGCTTCCATTGTACGGTAAAATTCAAAAAAGTCTGGATCTTTACCGAAGGCTTCATTGAGCACGGTAGTCCTGGTCCCTTCACCTTCACCGCGCAGTATTTGTGATGTTTTTTGCGCGTCTGCGATAATAACTGTCCGGTCCTTATCCGCCTCAGCTTGAATCTTGGCCTTGATCTCAGCACCTTCGGACCGAAGTTTAGCTGCCTCTGCAATCCGATCCGACCGCATCCGATTGTAAACAGCCTGTGAAGTTGTCTCGGGTAAATCCGTTCGACCTATCCGAACGTCAACTACCTCTATACCGAACTGCGTTGCTTGTTGTTTCAGGGTCTGGGTAATGCTTTGCATGACGTCTTCTCGTTTGTCAGACAGCATATCTCCCAGAAACACCTTACCGACCTCGGCACGAACAGCGGCGTTCAGCCGACCACCAAAAATTTGTCGAAAATTAGCATCGGTAAGGGCTTTCTTCCGAAACTCCAACGGATCGATGATTTTATAGCGAACGAAGGAATCCACATTGATCCTCTTTTGGTCCGTTAGGATCACTTCTTGGGCGGGCGGATCCAAATCAAGGATACGGCTGTCAAAGGTCTGAACGTTTTGCACGAATGGTATTTTCACATGCAATCCTGGATCCTGGACAACTCGGATTGGATTACCAAATTGCAGTACCAACGCCTGTTGTGTCTGGTGAACCGTAAAGAGGGCACTGAAAGATAAGATACCGACGCCGACAACGATGACGCCGATTACTGCGAGGATAAGTTTATTCATCGATCATCTCCTGCGGTCCCGCGTTTCCTGAGTTCAGGCAACGGCAGGTAAGGCAAAACTCCTGTGCCGCCCTCACCCGGATCAACGATAACCTTCTCAGAGTCCTTGAAGACCTGCTGCATGCGTTCAAGATAAAGCCGCGCACGGGTCACATCTTGATTGCCCTTATAGGCCCGATACACAGATAAGAACCGTTTCGCTTCACCTTCTGCTTCCCTAACCAGGCGTTCTTTGTAACCAGTGGCTTCCTGAATCATCCGCTCAGCTTCACCTTTGGCCTTCGGAACAATGTCGTTACGGTAGGCTTGCGCTTCGTTCTGCTGGCGCTCCTTATCCTGGCGCGCGCGTTGCACATCGTTGAAGGCGTCAATCACCTGTTGCGGCGGTTCCACCTTCTGTAGTTTTATGGAGGCCACAAACACGCCTGCGCCGTAACTGTCCAAAATCTTTTGTAGGACTTCCTGGGTGCTTGTCTCTACTTCCGTACGCCGCCGGGCCAAGGCGTCTTCGAGGGTCGCTTGCCCAACCACTTCGCGGATGGCGCTTTCCGACGCCAATTTCACCGTGGCCTCGGGGTTACGGATGTTGAACAGAAAATCAGCCGCGTTTTTAATGCGCCACTGCACCACATAATCGATGTCGATAATGTTTTGATCTCCCGTGAGCATCAGACTCTCTTCCGATACGTCCCGAACATTTGAGTTGCGTGTCCCGGAGGCGCCGAATTCCCGGAATCCTATAGTTGTCACATTGGTGTTTTCGACGTTCGGCGTAAAGACCTGACCGATGGGCATGGGAAACCAATAGTTAAGACCCGGCGTAGTCCGCTGAACGAACTTGCCGAAAAGCAATTCAACGCCTTCCTCACCCGGCTGAACTCGGTACAGTCCCGTTGCAAGCCACACCAGAACTGCCAAAGCCAACAAAAGCACAGCCCGCTTTGCGCCGCCGCCGCCGCTTGGAATGAATTTCTTAAATTTATCCTGGCTGCGACGCAGCATTTCCTCGATGTCAGG
Organism: Rhodospirillaceae bacterium TMED167; assembly: GCA_002170915.1. The sequence continues at coordinate 17,468 of NHHQ01000056.1, forward strand.
AGGCTGCGGTCCACCCCTTGGCCCGCCGCCTTGGCCGCCGCCGCCCCAGGGGCCCTGTCCGCCGCCGCCACCGCCGCCCCAGGGGCCGCCGCGTTGTGTTTCCCAAGCCATAGGCATGTCCTTTTCTTATGAAAACCGGTTAAAACACGTCCCCAGGGGGCCGCGCAAAATTCACGTATTATGTTGACTTATAGGCCAGCCATAGCCCCCATGCAATGGACGCCCAATGCTCTATTGGGAAATGTCCTCTGGAGGAAAGTTTACCATGCCCTCTGTCTGCTTATGGGATAAGTAAGCACGGGCGTCAGCACGCGCAACCCTCGGGCATCCGCCAGGCACTCGCAGGCCAGTGACCATCGTGACGATGGCCCCAGCCGATTTGGGGGGAGCCCTGGAAATAAGTGCCAGGGCTAGTCCTCAGGGCGGTCCAGAGAAACCATGAGTTCCCGCCATTCGCGTTTGCTCATGCCGCTGTCTTTCTGGGTCATGTCGCCGCCGGCGAGGAGCTGTTTTACCACCGCTACAGCTTTGCCCGACAATGTCACACCACCCACCCGGTAATCCATGAACGCCTGGAAGGTGATCGGGCACCAACTCTTGACGGTCTCCAGCATGGCATCCGCATAAACCCGAATCTCATATTGGGCATGTGAGTCCACGCGAAGACTCAGAAAATGTAAAAGATTGTGCAGGTCGACTTTCCAGTACCATTGGGTATATGTGTTTAGCGTCAAGTTCATGCGCGCCAACTCCCGCGCCAACCCTTCTCGGGACTCATCGATGATGTTTCCGTTTTCATCTTCATTGAGCATTTCGACATAGTGGTCGTAGGTTGTTTGCGCGTCCTCCCGAAGAAGATCCATAACATGCTGAGCCTCCGGGCCTCTCAGCAGATCTCCGCGGCCTTGGCGATTGGAGTTGGACTGGGCGGCCAACTGATCTTCGGCAGGGATATAAAATTCCCGGTCCAGAACCGAATAGCGCGCCGAATATTCGTTCACATTGGCGGTGCGATGACGGATCCACTGACGGGCGATAAAGATGGGCAACTTGATATGGTATTTGATCTCGCACATCTCAAACGGGGTGGTGTGCCGGTGACGCAACAAGTAGTTAATGAGCCCGGCATCGTCCGAGACCTTTTTCGTTCCCTTTCCGTAGGACACCCGGGCTGCCTGAACCACAGCCGCATCGTCCCCCATGTAATCAATGACCCGAACGAAACCATGATCGAGCACGGGAATTGGTTGGAATAAAACATTTTCCAGCTCGGGAACAGTTGGCCGGCGTGTGTCGGACTGGGAGTCTCTGGCTGAATTGATCTCTGCCTGTTGTTCTGGCGTCAACTCCATGCGCGGTTGGTATCCTTGATGTAAATTTAGCAATGGGGGAGCACTGTAGCGACTCGGCCGTCTTGGCGCAAAACGGGTGCAAAATCAGGCATGGTCACCTTGCAACAGCGGCCGCACTTTCCTTACGCCGTCGAGAAGACTATAATCAAAGGGCTGGGCAACCAGCTATGGCGATAAACGTTTTGTGGAATAAGCGTAACGGACCCGGGGGCAGTGCCCGGCGCCTCCACCATAAAGTATTTGCCGATTCAACGGTTTATGGGGGCGAAACAGGATCGACGTGCGTGGTAAAGGCATGACTTTCGTTCGGCATGGTACCACCGATATCGGGCCGATTTTACAAATGCTAACGATAATGAAGCATTTGCGGTAGCCGCTTAATAACCGGTCTGCCACGGGGTTCGGAGGGCACCTGGCAACAGAAGCCCTCCACTTCTGCGTAAAACGCGCGAATCGTCGTGCGACAGCGCTTGGTAACTGGGTCAGGTAGAGTACATGTCTGAAATAAACGACGGTCAATTTGATTACGATGACTGGGTCCAGGATGCCCTGCGCGGGGTACTCCGTCGGGCATTGGAAACACTGGCCGCATCGCAAGCGCCAGCCGAGCATCATTTTTATGTCAATTTCCGGACGACGGATCCGGATGTCGGCGTCCCAGGATTTCTGAGGGCGCAATACCCCGAAGAAATCACCGTAGTTCTGCAACACCAGTTTGAAGATTTGTGCGTGGACGAAAGCGGTTTTGAAGTTACCCTCTCTTTCAGCGGCCAACGCCACCGGCTTGTTGTCCCGTTTTCTGCTGTCACATCATTCGCCGACCCGTCCGTGAATTTTGGCCTTCAGATAGGCCCGCAGACGATGAACGTGTTGGATGTTGACACCGGTGATGACAGTCGCGCTTTCCAGGAAACCGCCGGGCCCCAGGGTATGGGTGAAAAGGTGAGAGAGATCTCCGAGAGCACCTCGGGCCGAAACATTCAGACCGGTTCAGAAACTGGAGAGGACGCTGGAGAAGATGGGAGCCAGGACAGCAACGACCGCGACGGCGGAACGCCTGACGGCGGTGCCGATGTCATCAGTATCGAGGCATTTCGCAACAAGTAGCAGTCTTACCAACGGATGTCCCACCGCCCTGCCGATTATTGATATATTTTGCGAGGAAGAGACCATGAGCGATCCCGGCTTTCACCCTATGATGCCCGGCTTCGAGGATACGACTGAGTACCGTCATATCACCAGCGACTATGTCGAAACNATCAATGTGGANGGCNGGGAAATCTTGAAGATTGACCCAGAGGGCATCGCACAATTGGCGGCGANGGGATTCTCGGACACGTCTCACCTTTTGCGCCCGGCACATCTTGCGCAGCTCGCACAAATTTTGGGTGACCCGGAAGCTTCGGAAAATGATCGCTTTGTGGCGATGGATCTTCTTAAAAATGCCAACATCGCGGCGGGCCGCATTCTGCCNATGTGCCAGGATACGGGAACGGCCATCGTCATGGGCAAGAAAGGGGAGAATGTCTGGGTTGAAGGCGACGACGAAGAGGCCATCTCAGAGGGNATCAGACGAACGTATGAAACCGATAACCTGCGCTANAGCCANCTCGCGCCACTCGATATGTTCAACGAGGTCAACACTGGCGACAATCTGCCGGCGCAGGTCGAACTATACGCCGAAAAAGGCAATGCTTATAAGTTCATGTTCATTGCCAAGGGCGGGGGGTCTGCCAATAAAACGTTTTTGTTCCAGCAAACCAAAGCGATCTTGAATCCTGACTCCCTGATGGCGTTTCTGGATAGGGAGCTTCGCGGACTCGGTACCGCTGCGTGTCCGCCCTATCACCTGGCCATCGTCGTCGGCGGGACGTCGGCGGAGTTTAATCTCAAGACCGTCAAACTCGCCTCGACCCACTATCTCGACAACCTGCCGGATAAAGGGAATGAATACGGNCAGGCCTTTCGGGACCGGGGNCTGGANGCTCAAATTCAGGACCTTACNCGNACCCTTGGTATCGGCGCCCAGTTNGGCGGCAAGTATTTCTGTCACGACGTGCGGGTGATCCGACTGCCTCGCCACGGCGCTTCCTGTCCGGTGGGCATCGGCGTTTCATGCTCCGCCGACCGCCAAATCCTGGGCAAGATCACCAAAGACGGATTATTTCTAGAAAAACTTGAGACCAATCCAGCGCGGTACTTGCCAGAGATAACGGACAGCCACCTGGAAGAAGATGTCGTGAAAATCGACCTCAATAAACCCATGGCCGAGGTCCGGGCAGAGCTTTCTAAGTATCCCGTCCGGACGCGCCTGTCGCTATCGGGTTCCATGATTGTGGCGCGCGATATTGCCCATGCGAAACTGAAAGAACGCCTCGACAGCGGTGAGGGCCTGCCGGACTATGTCAAAGACAAGGCGGTTTATTATGCCGGGCCTGCCAAGACACCTGACGGTTTCGCCTCCGGTTCGTTCGGGCCCACCACGGCGGGACGAATGGACTCNTATGTGGACCTGCTGCAGGAAAATGGTGGATCCATGGTCATGCTTGCCAAAGGCAATCGCTCCCAGGCTGTAACTGACGCCTGTAAGAAACACGGTGGATTTTATCTGGGTTCCATCGGTGGCCCGGCTGCGCGGCTCGCCCAGGACTGCATTAAAAAGGTCGAAGTCCTGGAATATCCNGAACTCGGCATGGAAGCCATCTGGAACATCGAGGTGGAAGACTTTCCTGCCTTTATCGTTGTCGACGACAAAGGCAACGATTTCTTCGCCGAATTCCGCGCGTAGTCGCCCGGCNTGCACACAGAAAGCACCCTCTTCGGACCCAATAGTTTTAGACGTCAGGACGAGTCCGACGATGCGCGGTTTTATGAGCTGCCACGTCTGCTGATTCATGTGGATGAGCCCGCAAGCCGGGCATTGGCCGCCTACTTTAAGNCGTGGNTACCAGCTGAGGGCGACATCCTGGATCTTATGTCCGCCTACCGCTCCCACCTGCCAACGGACCTGCCGCTCAATTCGGTCACCGGTCTTGGCATGAACAAGGAAGAACTCTCCAAAAACACCGAACTCACCGGCCATGTGGTTCAGAACCTTAATCAAAATCCAGAGATGCCTTTCGATGATGAACAGTTCGATGCCTGCACCCTCTCTTTTTCTTTCCAATATTTGACCCAGCCGGTGGCTGTTCTGACAGATATGGCCCGCGCATTGAAGCCGGGTGGCACCTGCCATATCGCATTCTCCAATCGCCTGTTCCCCACCAAGGCGGTGTTCTGCTGGCAAGCCGCGATGGATCACCAAAAGGCCGAGCTCGTCGCGCTCTGCCTCGATGAGAGCGGTCTCTATGCGACCCCTGAAACGGACCAAGTGGTTGCGCCCGATGGCGGGTGCGATCCACTCTATGTGGTCAGAGCCCGGCGCAAAACCTAGCCCCCGCGCCATTCCCTCCAGATATACTTTCGGCATGGGGGCGCTCTTCTGTGACCCGGCAATGGGTTCGATGCGGGCAATGGCAAATATTCGCGTGCAGACGCATGCCCCAGCCTATATCCCAACAGATGTGATGACACCGCCTCTTTATTTTGACGGGCCAGCGTCCGCCCGGAAAACCTTTGCCTTTGCCCATGGCGCAGGAGTCGGCATGGACTCTGAGTTTATGAACCACGTCGCGGCACAGCTGGGAGCCGCAGGCATCCGGGTCGCACGGTTTGAATTCCCTTACATGCAAAAAACTCGAGCCGATGGCAAAAGGCGCCCACCGGACCGGGCCCCGGTGCTATTGGAAACTGGGGGGGGGGCCGTGATCGACGCACTTGGCCGCGAGAACCTCACGATAGGGGGCAAAAGCATGGGGGGACGGATGGCGAGCATGCGTGCCGTCCATCAGGAAAACGCAGGCACGCCCGTGGCGGGATGTATTTGTCTGGGTTATCCCTTTCACGCGCCGGGCAAACCGGAAAAAGTACGCGCTGATCATTTAGCTGACACTAAAACGCCCTGTCTGATTTTGCAGGGCGATCGTGATCCCTCCGGCACACGAGCAGAAATTAACGGCTATCGGTTGAGCGCCGCCATCGACGTCCATTTTCTGGAGGACGGGGAGCACAGTTTCATTCCGCGTAAATCGTCAGGCCGCACACAGGCGGAAAACTGGGAAACTGCCGTTGAGGAGATGATCCGGTTTATCTCCTCAATTGATTGACCTCATCCG
>NHHQ01000057.1 GCA_002170915.1 Rhodospirillaceae bacterium TMED167
GCTTGAATGAAAGGCGATAGAAAATCGTCATAATCTTTCCAACGTGCAACGGACCCCGTGTAAATCGGCTGACGAACCTGCCATTTCGACGCAGTTCGGACGGCGCCATCGCTTACGTGAAAATCGAGGCAATCGGGATCCCAATCAAGGCCGATAAAGTCGATCATTTCCCGGCTCTTGCCCTCCTGATCCTGAACCACGTCTTCATAACTGACATCCAGGATCGGTAAGGGCAGTACGCGAGACCAATGCTCCATGATATTTATATAGGTCTTATAATAGGCCCCTATATGCGCCAGGTCGCAGCTCCAGGCGTGGGAATGGACAAAGTTTTGGAAATAGCATGACAGGGCCGTGTCCCGCGGATCCCTCTTGCAGTGGATGACCCGTGCGCCAGGATAGAGCAGCGCAATCAAACCAAGATACATAAAATTAACGGGTAATTTATCGACCACCCGCGCCGCGCTGTCTCCCGACTCGCTCAGTGATCGTAGGTCATCTTTAGCGAGCGACGCAATATCTTCAGGCCCCAGGTCTGCAACGCGCTCTGGAAATGGCAATCCGCCGTCCCGTTCCGTCTCCAATTCCTGAATCATTGTCTCGATGTTGGGCCGCTCTCCGGCCCCAAAAACATCTTGATGACTTGCCAGAATTTTCTCCACCAATGTCGTGCCCGAGCGGGGCATGCCGACCACGAAGACAGGCTTGTCTGTCGCGTCGCCCCATCCCCGGCGCGTCTCAAAAAAGGATTTCTGGAACACCCCGGAAATCTGAGCGGCGATCCTGGCGTGGTCTCTGGGGTTGAAACCCTGATTTTTGCTCTCGAGGAGCACGCGCCGGCAGGCATTGCCTGTGGCAAAGAAAGTAATCGCCGGTGCCGGCAGCTTCTGTTGATCCGCCTGCATGCCCAGCGCAAAATTCAGCTTGGCCTTATTCTCGAGCGAAAGATCGGGAGACTGGGCCAGTTCCGCAAGGAACATAAGCTGCTCGGGCGAAAGCCTCACTTTTCCCGATGTCGCCAGTGCATACTGAGAATCCACGTGACGCGGATCTATGTCGACAGCCCGGCGAAAGCTCGCCAGAGCCTCATCCATTGCGCCTTTTTCCGACTGGCAGACGCCAAGATTGTAGTGCACCCCTGCCGCGTCCGGATTAACTCGAAGAGCGTCGCGAAATAATGCGATAGCATCATCAAACCGGGATTTTACAGAATAGAGGGTGGCAAGATTGGTGATTGTCTGGCCGTTGAGAGGGTCCCCCTGATGTGCCTGTTCAAAATTCCCAATGGCACTGTCGAAATCACCGCACGTCGAGTGAATAAGCCCCAACGTGTGTAGAGCCTTTGGCAGACCGGGTTGCAGGGCGAGGGCTTTCCTGCACGCCGTCTCCGCTTGTTTGTGCTGTTCTTTAGCCACAAGCAATGTCGCCTGATTGCACAACAATGGCGCATTCTGAGGTGCAAGCGCGAGGGAGCGACCCATGGCACTTAAGGCCTCGTCAATCTGTCCCAAGCCAGCCAAGGCCTGCCCCAAATTGCCCCATGCCTCCCCGTCGGCCTCATCCAATTCAAGCGCAGAGCTGGCAGCGGCGCGAGCATCTTCCCAGTTGCATAATTGGTTATGGATGATGGAGAGGTTGATATAAAAGACCTTTTGATTGCAATCCTTTTTAATCGCCTTTCTGATCAATTTAATGGCCCGCGGGTGGCGGCCCAGCTGATGGGCTACAAGGCCGGAGAGATGCAGAGCATCCGGATGATCTGGCGCCGCCTTGAGCGCCCTCTTGTAATATTTTTCAGCTTGTGGAAGTTCCCCTTTTTGATGATGGCCCATGGCTCGGACCAGTAAATCCTGAACGTGTCTTTTGCGCGGCTGTGCTGCTGATTGAAGATGCATTAGAATGTGCCCCCATCCAGATTACTGGTGCTAACTTCCCTGGCATCTTCAGCCAAATCTTCAGCGAGCCGAATCATCAAAACTGTCCAGTCCTCGGATTGAGCGCGACGGTAAGCCCGCATGTTTGGGAAAAATGGTACATGCTCTCCGTCATGTCCCCAATACCAGAGCTCCGGCGGCGCAAACAGGGCCCGGACGTCTCCCCCCAAGGCACCAGCCAAACTGGCGGTCACGTTGGACGAGGTGACCGTCACATCCAACGCCCGGGTCAGGGCCGCCAATCCATCTAAATCGGTGAACCGGTCCAGATCCGGGGGTGTATGTATTTTGACCCCGATTTTCTTTTCAGCCTCTGTGATCTCCCCAGCGGTCTCTCCGTATTGAAGATTGATATATGTATGGTGACCGTTGCGAAGCAGGGGTTCCCATGCGCTCAGCGGGATGGACTTCCGGGCTCCCGTTCGCCCCGCACCACTGCGCCACGAAATGCCGATATAGGGCCCCGGGCCGATCGCTCGAAGCCACCCCTTAAATTTCTGAACTCTGGCGTCATCCGCGATCAGATAGCCGACAGGCACATCGCTCCCCGGCCCGGTCTCGCCGATCAAACCAACAAGATCCGGCAAAGGCACACGGGCAGTGATATCGCGCGAGTTGGCTTCTGCCGCCACTGGATCTGCCTTTGGAACGACCTCAATCGAAGGATAACTCCGCGCCATCATCGGCACCAGCCGTGCATCAACCTCCAACACGACATCGGGCGTTTGCGCAAGAACAAGTGACAGGAGGGACGCATACAGGATTTCGTCCCCCACGCCCTGCTCGGCATGAACCAGCAGGCGGCCTTTCCGGAGTTTTTTACCGGTCCAAAGCGCTTGCTGAAACGCCCGTTCCTGAAATTCAGTATGGTGGCGACGGTGATGCCAATCTTTGAGGCCGCCCGTCCATTGTCCCAGCATGAGGTGAACCACCGACCGGTTCCAGCGGGCTTCTCCGCAGCCCGGCTTGAGATTGATGGCCAAATCGTAGGCGGCTAGAGCTGATTGTAGTTTTCCTTGAGACCGCAGTGCCAGGCCCAAATTGTTCAAATAGCTGACATTCTTCGGATCAGCAGATAAGGCCGCCTTAAACATGGGCGCCGCGTCTGCTGGCTGGAAAGCACGCAAATAGGTGAGCCCCATTTCATTTCGGAACGCTGCAGTCTCGCCCACCAGCGGCTCAATGTCCGCCAAGATATCAAACGCCAAGTCCGTATCATTTCTCTCGCGGTGAAGCGCCGCTAAATTCAGGCTTGCCATGACATGGCCCGGCTGGAGAGAGAGCACGGACCCGTAGGCTGCCAGGGCGCCCCCTGGATCCGCCAACTCCTTCAGGACGTTGCCCAGGTTGTTGTGAGCGTCCGGATTTTCGGGATCAAGAGCGACACTTTTGCGGCACGCGGCTTCGGCTTCCTGTAACCGGCCTTGGCTCCTGAGAATAGCCCCCAGGGACATGTGAAAAACGGCATTTTCTGGCTCAAGCACAGCAGCAGAATCTATCAATTTAAGTGCAGCCTCCACCTGACCTGTCTGAAAGGCCAGCACGCCCAGGCGATGGCGGGCCGGTGCACAGGCTGGATCTTTTGACAGAATGTCACGGTAGAGATTTTCCGCCTGCTGTAACTGGCCGGCGTCATGACACACCGCAGCCGTGGCGAGCTTGTCGGGTAAAGCGCCAGATCGTGCGGCGCCCGCTGCCCCGTCCGGGCTAAATTGGGAAATATTGTTCACGCGTCTGTTTTTCCACCAATGTAATGTGGCAGATTATTCCTAGCGCAATTGAAACGCCTTCGAATCTTGCCTACACACATGAGCACCGTCGCATGGAGAGGGCTTACAAATGGTAAAGAACCCGGGAATCGCGGAGAGAACGCCAGAACAAAAAGCAGCTGGGCAAGCGGCCGCCAAATATCTCATTGATATAAAGGCCGTGAACTTTAGGCCGGACGAGCCCTACAAACTTACCGCAGGTTGGGCGAGCCCCGTGTATGTGGATTGCCGCAAAGTGATTGCTTTCCTCGAAGAGCGTCGCGCCATCATCCAGTCGGGCGTCGATATGCTGAACCGGGACATCGCTGAAGAACCAGACTTGGTAGCGGGAGGTGAGACAGCTGGCATTCCCTACGCGGCCTGGATCTCAGAAGCCCTCTCGAAGCCCATGCTTTATGTGCGCAAAAAGCCAAAAGGGTTCGGTCGTAACGCCCAGATCGAGGGAGACATGCCGGAGGGCAGTCATGTCCTGCTTGTCGAGGATTTGGCCACTGACGGCGGTAGCAAAATTAACTTTATCAACGCATTAAGAGGCTCAGGTGCCACGGTTTCGGACGTTTTCGTCGTGTTTTTTTATGGCGCTTTTCCCGGTGCGGCGAACACCATGGCCGACGCCGACGTGACCCTACACTATCTATGTGATTGGTGGGATGTCATCGCTGCGGCGGAAGCGGGCGGATATTTTAACCCGGACGATATCGCCGGAGTGCGCGCGTTTCTTGCCGATCCGGCAGACTGGTCTAAATCCCACGGCGGCAAGTAAGGCCCGAGTTAACCCGTCCTTACTCTGTCCGTTGGGGACAAATGCATGGAGCGTCTCGCTGCGAAAAGGCTTAACTCCCGCGGCTGGGCTCAAAACCGGCGATGGCTTGGCGAAGTTCGTTGAGTTCCTTGCAGCCCCGGGGACATAGCTTTTCAAGCTGCACAAGATTTTTGCGCGCTCTGGTGATGTCTCCGAGTTTTAAGAAAAGCTCCCCTTGGTACTCCAGCGCCCCTTTGTGGTTGGGCTCGATGGCAAATACGCGCATGTAGGATGCGGCGGCAAGCTCCAATTTTTCGGTTTTACGGTAAGAGAACCCCAAGTAATTATGGGCATCAGCATTTTTAGGCTCTTGAGCGATAACTTTTTTCATCAGGCTGACCGCCGCATCGTAGCGCCCGGCATACACCGCCGCGCGTCCCTCTTTAAAATCCTTATCGGCCGTCTTGGGCGTCTCCTCAGAAGATTTTCCCATGGCGTAAACACCATCCGGAACGGCGAGGACCACAGCTCCCAGTAAGGCAACGGCACAAAGCAGTGATAATTTCGAGTAACTTTTAAAAATGAAGATCATGGCCTCACTCCCACCTGAATGTCAGCAACCTGTCTTTGGCACACGTTAATGTCTACCGGCAGTCCCAAGTTTACCCCGCTTTCGCGCGATTATATCAAATATCGGCGGCCGCACCCGGTCAAATATCGTCACATGATTGTGACAGACAGGAAGCGCTGCGCGCCGAGCTCAATTGCGGTGGCCCATCATCGGGTCTAAATTGATAAGATGAAAAAAATATTTGCCCTTGTCATTGCTGTAGCGGGACTGGCCCTCCATCACCCGGCTCTCGCAAAAGACACCCTCACCATCGGGNTGACGCAATTTCCATCGACGTTCCATCCAAACATCGATTCCATGTTGGCAAAGACNTACATCCTNTCAGCCANCCGGCGGCCGTTCACGGNANATGATCCNNCATGGAACCTGACCTGCATGCTGTGTACNCAGCTCCCNACNATCGAAAACGGGCTCGCGGTGCCNGAGACGACGCCCGAGGGCAAACAAGGCATTGCGGTTACCTACACCATTCGCCGTGACGCAACCTGGGGCGACGGCACCCCGGTCTCNACCAAAGACGTAGACTTCACCTGGCGGGTCGGCCGCCATAAGCAAACNGGCGTCAGCGGGTTNGAATTTTACAAACGGGTGTACAAGATCGANCNCAAAAACGACAAAACCTTCACCCTNCACANGGATAAGCTGTTTTTCGATTANAANTCCATCGGCGNGTTNGAGCTTCTCCCNGCCCATCTGGAGGAGACCATTTTTAAGGCAANCCCGGTGGAATACCGCAACCGCACCACCTTTGATGCCGACACCACAAACAAAGGCCTCTATTTCGGCCCTTACCGCATCTCAGAGGTGAAGCCGGGGGCCTATGTGGTGCTTGTTCCCAACGAAACCTGGTGGGGCAAAAAACCAGCCTTCAAACGAGTGATCATGCGGATGATCTCGAATACGGCTGCTCTGGAAGCCAATCTCCTCTCGGGCGGCATCGATATGATTTCCGGTGATCTGGGCATCACCATCGACCAAGCCCTGGCCTTCGAAAAACGCCACGGTAAGAACTATACAATCCGCTACAAGTCCGGCCTCATCTACGAGCATTTGGATCTCAACCTCGACAATCCGATCCTCAAAGACAAGCGGATCCGGCAGGCGCTCATTCTGGCGCTCGACCGGGCCGCCATCTCCAAACAATTGTTCGAGGGCCGCCAACCCGTCGCCCATACCAGCATCAATCCGCTGGACTGGATACACTGGGACGATGTCCCCAAATATGCGTATGATCCAAAGCGGGCGGCAGCCTTGTTAGATGAGGCGGGCTGGCGGTTACAGGGGAAAGGCGTCCGNCGCAACCCCAAAGGCGAACGCCTGGCATTCGAGATCATGACCACGGCTGGCAACCGGACCCGGGAGCTGGTCGAGCAGGTCNTGCAAAGCCAATGGAAACAGCTTGGTATNGATGTGCGCATCCGAAATGAACCGGCCCGGGTGTTCTTCGGCCAAACCGTGACCCAGCGGAAATTCAGTGCCTTCGCCATGTTCGCCTGGATCTCGGCCCCGGAGAGCGTGCCGCGCTCCACTCTGCACTCAGACCATATTCCGACACTAAAAAATAACTGGGCCGGACAAAACTATGCGGGGTTCAGGAACAAAGAGATGGATGCACTCCTCGAAAACATCGAAGTCGAGCTGGACCGTGAAAAACGGCGCCTCTTGTGGCGGAATTTTCAACGTATTTACGCATCCGAATTGCCNGTAATTCCGCTCTANTTCCGGGCCAATGCCTATATTCTGCCNAAATGGCTTACNGGCGTGACACCNACCGGCCATCTTGGCACAACCACCTTATGGATCGAAAACTGGGGCGTGCAGTAATGTGACGGCGCACGCAGGCATGATTGACAGGGACNGCGCTCGGCCAGGAACTGGATTTTCCTTCCTGGCTGTTTNGCTTTCGTGTGCATTTNTCTNCCGGCTTTCTTCTCGTCACATACACATCGTTTTCACGCGACACTTCGGGCAACGTCGCGGGATTAGATTTAATGCGCTAAACTCTCCGGCATTGTGCAAACTTCGTCGAATATAGAGGGCAAGACCTCANCCGCCATGGCGCCGCAGGAGGCCCGGGATATTNTGCTCGCCGTGACAGCGAAACTTGCGGACGAGCTTCACCCGGACCAGGGCATCGGCGCGTCCGTGAAGCTGGACAGCGACCTTGGGTCGGACTTAGGCTTTGACAGCTTAACCCGCATGGAACTCGTTCACCGCATCGAGGANGAGTTCAACACAGNNCTCAGCGATGAGGCTCTGGGACGCGCCGACTCTCCGAGNGACTTGCTCACGGAATTGTTACGGGAGTTATTGAGAGAGAGCGCCGGAGCAGATGTCCGCCCGGCACTGCCCGCGGGTGCAGAGATCCTGCAGTCCGCCCCATCTGATTTGGCGGGCACCCCGCAAACGCCCGATAAGGCGCACACCCTCACTGAAGTGCTGTCCTGGCACGCGCGCGTCCACGCAGGCAAGGCGCATTTGCATCTCATAAGCGGTGATGATGCGACCGAGACAGTGACTTATGGCGCGCTTTACGAACAGGCGGCCCGTGTCGCCGAGGGGCTTCTCTCCCAAGGTCTGGAACCGGGCGCGCGGGTACTCCTCATGTTGCCCACGGGCCGGGACTATTTTTTCGGTTTTTTCGGCACACTGTTGGCGGGAGGCATCCCTGTTCCNATCTATCCGCCGGGCCGTCCCCAGCAATTGGAAGAGCATCTTCGGCGTCACACGAAGATCGCCGCAAACNCGGGGGCCGTCATCATGCTGACCGTGCTGGAGGCCCTCNATTTTTCCAGGCTGATGGCCGCCCAGGTAAACGGATTGCGCCTTGTCACCACGGTTGAAGATATTNCTTCGGAGTCTTTGCCCCTCGTCCTGCCGGCCATCTCGTCGCACGATACGGCCTTTTTACAATATACATCTGGCAGCACTGGTGATCCGAAAGGAGTGATCTTAAGCCACGCAAATCTGCTGGCGAACATTCGCGCCATGGGACGGGCTTTAGACGCCGGGCCGGACGATGTCTTCGTGAGCTGGCTGCCGCTTTACCACGACATGGGCCTCATTGGTGCCTGGCTNGGGAGCCTGACGTTCGGCATCCCCCTGGNCATCATGTCTCCCCTCACCTTTCTCTCCAGGCCGGCACGCTGGCTCAACGCCATTCANACATNTAAGGGAACNATCTCCGGAGCCCCTAATTTTGCCTACGACTTGTGTACCACTCGGATCCGGCGTGAGGATCTGGCTGATCTCGATCTTTCCAGCTGGCGTGTCGCGTTCAACGGCGCCGAAGCCGTTAGTCCCGCGACACTGAGGAATTTCGGCACGCATTTTGCGCCTTTTGGGTTCCGCAACGACGCCCTGATGCCCGTTTACGGCTTGGCGGAGAACTCGGTGGGTCTCGCTTTCCCACCATTGAACCGCGAACCGAAGATCGATCTGATTTCCCGAAAAGCCCTACAGGACCAAGGCCGCGCAGTCCCCACTTTGGAAACGGATGGACCGGGCGCCATCGCAGTCCCAGCCTGCGGTCTGCCCCTGCCCGGTCACCAAATCCGTATTGTGGACATCACCGGGCATGAACTTGGGGACCGGCGTCAAGGTCGGATCCAGTTCCACGGCCCGTCCTCAACGTCGGGCTATTTCCAAAATCGGNAGGCGACACAAGATCTGTTTGACGGTCAATGGCTCAATTCCGGCGACCTCGGCTATCTATCGGANGGCGAGCTCTATATCACCGGGAGGCAAAAAGATATGATCATCAGGGCGGGACGGAACATTTATCCAGCCGAACTGGAAACAGCGATCGGCGCTCTCGATGGCATACAACAGGGTAACGTCGCTGTTTTCGCCAGTTCTGATCCGCAGACCGGTGCTGAGCGGCTTGTCGTTCTGGCAGAGAGCCGGCGTTGGAAAGAAGAGGGTCAAACAGATCTGAAGCGCGCCATCGGTGCCATCTCAGTAGACCTCGCGGGCGCCGCGCCGGATGACATTTTGCTCGTCCCGCCACGGTCCGTTCCCAAAACGTCGAGCGGAAAAATCCGCCGACAAGCGGCCCGCCAACTCTATGAAACCGGCCATGCCGACGCCGGCGGCACCATCGTGTACTGGCAAAGATGGAAACTGGGAGCCGCGACTGCCTCTCAGCGGTCTCTCTCCTATTGCCGGCAGGCTAGTGCTTGGCTCTATGCCGGTTATGCCTGGCTTATCTTGCTGCTCATGGCGCTTCCCATCTGGACAGGCGTGGCGCTGCTCCCCTCGCGGGCAGTTAGATGGTCTTTTCTGAGAACAGGTTTCACTCTGATGCGCATGTTGACCGGCATTGGCCTGACGGTGGACGGAACAGAGAAAATCGACCTCAGCAGGCCAGTGATCTTCTCAGCCAATCACGCGAGTTATCTTGACGGCGCTATTCTCGTCAGCGCCCTCCCCTCCCTATTCGGCTTTGTGGTCAAAGGCGAGCTTAAAGGTCATTTTATCCCGCGCCTCTTTCTGCGGCGCCTCGGGTGTCATTTCGTGGAGCGCTTTGATGTGGACAAAAGTCTGGCGGACGCCACGCACCTCGCGAAGGCCCTCACAACTGGCGACAGCCTGGGTTATTTTCCCGAGGGGACCTTCAGCCGAATGCCTGGCCTTTTGCCATTTCATATGGGTGCCTTTACAACTGCTGTGATGACCGGAACGCCGATCCAACCCATCGCCATCCAAGGTGCCCGCGCCATTCTTCGGGAGGGCACAGCCTTCCCGCGGCGGGGCCGTATTCAAGTGAAAATTCTGGGGGCCATTCATCCCCAACATGAGAACGAAAAACAGTGGCAGGCGGCCCTGGCCCTCCGTGACGAGGTCCGGCGGGACCTTCTGGCCCATATCGGAGAACCCGATTTAGCTCACGAGCGGGTATTCCACGAACTGTCCCCCACACAAAAGAACGATCATGGCTGACGCCCCCCTGCTCTCCCTCCAGGATCTCCAAATTAGGTTCCCGAGGACGGAGGGCGATTTCTGTGCCGTCGACAGCGTATCCCTGGCCATCAACCGGGGTGAGATTCTTGGTCTCGCCGGAGAGAGCGGGTCCGGCAAGAGCTTGACCGCCCTTGCAGTCACGCACTTGATCCCCCCACCTGGGCAGATAAGTGGCGGCCGGGTCATCTTTGACGGCCTCGACGTCGCCAGCCTGGCCCCAGCGGACCTCCTGAAGCTGCGTGGCGGCAGGATCGGGATGATTTTCCAGGACCCCATGAGCGCGCTCAACCCCACGTTCACGGTCGGAGATCAAATTTCCGAGGCCTATCGGCTCCACACAACGGCGACACCGGTGGCGGCCCGTACCCGCACCATCGAATTTATGGACAGGGTAGGCATTCAGGATGCCCACCTCCGCTACGACAGCTACCCGCACCAGTTATCAGGCGGAATGCGTCAACGGGTGATGATCGCCATGGCACTGATTTGCGAGCCCGACTTGTTGATCGCGGATGAACCCACCACCGCCTTGGATGTCACTGTGCAAGCGCAAATTCTTGATCTCTTGCGGGAGATGCGCGAACAGCTTGGCCTTTCCATTTTGTTCATTAGCCACGATCTTGCCGTAGTCTCGGAATTAGCTGATCGCGTCGCCGTTATTTACTCCGGAAACTTGATGGAAATTCTGCCCGTCACGTCTCTCGCAGACACCGCCTGTCACCCCTATACCACGGGACTGCTGGCAACCTTGCCCGCCATTGAAAAAAGAGGACGCCCCCTACCCGTCCTGGACGGCATATTGACCGATGAGGACCGAGAGCGCCCCGGATGTCCCTTCGCCCCCAGATGTCCAGCCGCGATTGCCCCCTGCAGACGGGAAATGCCGGACGTTATCCAACTCTCCAACCGGCATTTTACTGCCTGCCACGCGATAGGAAGACCTTAATGACCCCGCTCCTCACCCTGCAGGGCGTCTCAAAATCTTTCCCATTGAAAGAGGCCGGTCTGTTTGGCCGTCGGCGGGGTGTGGTGACAGCGTTGGATCAAATTACCGTTGACGTGCACAAGGGAGAGACGGTCTCTATTGTCGGTGAGTCCGGCTGCGGTAAATCAACCCTAGCCCGCACGGCCGCCATGCTGCTGGCACCAGACAGCGGCACAGTCAAATTCAATGGCCAGGATGTACATCGGTTAAGAGCCCGGGAAAAACGGGCGCTCCGCCGGCAAATGCATCTGGTCTTCCAGGATCCCTATGGATCGCTCAATCCACGCCTCAGTGTCGGAGAGATTGTTGGTGAACCGTTGATCATTCACAAAATCGGCGATACACCATCCCGGATCGAAAAGGTCAAAAAATCCCTGACTGAGGTCGGCCTGCAACCGCATGATCTCAGCAAATACCCTCATCAATTCAGCGGCGGTCAACGTCAGCGGATTGCCCTCGCGCGGGCGCTCATCCTGCGCCCGGAGCTTATCATTGCCGACGAACCCTTGTCGGCCCTGGATGTTTCGGTCCAAAGCCAAATCATTAACCTCCTGGCCGATCTCAAAAAAACACATCATCTGACTTATATGATCATCAGCCATGACCTCTCCGTCGTTTCTCACGTCTCTGACCGTGTCATTGTTATGTATCAGGGCCGGATTATGGAAGCGGCCTCCGCCGAATCACTTTTTCAGAAGCCCCAGCATCCCTACACGCAATTGCTCCTGGCCACCGCACCGCGATTGCGGGGCACCGCCCGAATTCGGGCACGGCAACACTCCCAGGGAACGGAGGTAAGACCGCCACTTCAACCCGGGTGCCCATTTGCTCCCAGGTGCCAAAAAATCCAAGAAATCTGCCGGCTAGCACCTCCCGGGTTGGGGAGCGCCTTCAATGCCCGCAAGAGCCATCAGGTCGCTTGTCATTTTCCAGAAATACCATAACCAGAGTCAAAAAAAACGGAGCAAGTGTTTGATAAACAACAGAGGTTGCAAATCGAAGATTAAATGCCGTATATTTTTGTTAAAGTTTTCAACGGGCGACATTATCTACGAATAATCAATATCACGCGCAATAGGGGTAAAATATGGCGGACGAACTGAAAGTTCAATTCGAAAATAAGCGTGAGATGGATGCTGCGGCATTCTCGCAAGCTGCATACGTACTTGACCAAGCCCGTCAAAAAGTTGGTGACACGGACGCTTGTGAGAAGGCCTTGAAGTATAATCAACTGTTGTGGTCGATTGTTCAGGCGGATGTCTCCGAAGGAAAAAACGAACTGCCGGATGAACTCAAAGCAAATCTCATGAGTTTAAGCCTGTTTGTAGATAAACAAACTTCCAAGGGCCTGTCGGATCCGACTGAGGAGCTTTTAGATAGTTTGATCAACATTAATCTAAATATTTCTGAGGGATTGATGGAAGGCAGTTAGGACTGAAGTCTGATCCCGGTTGCCAAGGGGGGGGGGTACCGGGAGACGTGAGCCTGTGCGGTTGTGCGGAACTCGCCTGTTGGGGCGGTTTGTTTGCCGATTAGCACTCGGTAGAACTGTAATTTGCCCCTTACCTTGCGAAACAAATGTTCACTTTTCTGACCGGCAGGGTGATTCAATCTGGCACCGTCCTCGCCGTCATGTCCTTCGTAATCTATTGGTTAATGGGTCTTATGCCAGGAGACCCCATCGATCTGATGATCAGTGCAAACCCCAAACTGACGTCAGAGGACGCCAGTCGACTTCGCGCCCTTCATGGGCTGGATGTGCCCGTAGTGGAGCGCTACTGGTATTGGCTTACAGCCGCTTTGGGCGGTGATTTTGGATATTCCAGACTGCACGCGAAACCTGTCCTTGGTGTCATCATCCCGGCACTTGGCAACACTATTATCCTAATGGGGCTGAGTTTCGTCTTTTCCATTCTGATCGCCATCCCGGTCGGTGTTATTGCAGCGGTCCGTCAAAACACGCGGCTCGATTATGTGATCAACCTCTTTTCCTTCCTGGCCATTTCGGTCCCCTCCTTTTGGCTGGCCCTATTGATGATCACTCTGTTTTCTGTGACTTTCGGCCTCTTACCCGCCGGCGGAACCGAAACCATTGGTATCGACAGCCTAGCGGACAAAGCCAAGTTTCTGGTGCTTCCGGTGGCTACGCTGACACTTCTCAGCTTTGGAAGTCAGGCGCGATTTACCCGCGCCGAGATGATACAGACCCTTCGCCAGGATTATATTCGGACAGCTCGCGCGAAGGGCGTGCCCGAGTCCCGCGTGATTTTCCGCCATGCGCTTCGCAATGCCCTCATCCCGGTGGTGACCATCATTGCACTGGACTTCGGCTATCTATTCTCCGGGGCACTTACCATCGAGATCGTCTTTGCATTTCCCGGCATGGGGAAGCTTATTTTTGACGCCATCATGGGCAACGATTTCAACCTGGCCATGGTGGCCCTGCTGTTTGCCACAGCCATGACACTGGCCGGGAATTTACTCGCTGATCTGGCTTACGGCGCGCTCGATCCAAGAATTGCGTATGGGACGCGCGCGCTTTGAACAGAACCGCAACACATGCAGCTCGCCAGTCTGCTTGGTCCATGGCACGGCATCGGTTTCTGCGCCACCGGCTGGCTGTTGGTAGCGCGCTCTTCCTATTGCTCATCGCCGTCCTATCCTTGGCGGCCCCGCTGTTCGAAGCGGCACGGAGTCTTGACGGCAATCAGGTCAACCTATTCGCCCGCTTTCACCTCCCCTCGGCAGACGCCTGGCTGGGCCGGGACGAACTGGGTCGGGATGTGTTTCAGCGGCTCTTGCAGGGGGGACAGGTCTCCCTTCTCGTCGGCTTGGTAACGGCGTTCTGCGCAGCCTTTATTGGCACGATTATCGGCCTTATTGCTGGTTACCGAGGCGGTTGGCTCGATGCCTTTCTCATGCGCTGTACAGACAGCGTCATCGCGCTGCCGCTTCTGCCGCTCCTCATTGTGATGGCTGCGCTGGATCTGAATAAACTGGGGCTTCCGGCAGTCGTCGTCCAGTCCGAGAATATCAGTCTGTATCGTATCATCTTAATCGTGGCGCTAGTTGGCTGGACGACAGTGGCACGACTAGTACGCGGCGCGGCCCTTAGTCTCCGTGAGCGGGATTTCGTCATCGCCGCACAGTCTCAGGGTGCAAGCGCCTTTCGCATCATGACGGTGCACATCCTTCCCAATCTGATGTCTCCCATCATCGTCGCAACCACCTTGTCAGTCGGAAACATTATCCTTCTGGAGTCAGTTTTGAGCTTCCTGGGCCTGGGTATTCAGCCGCCCCTCCCGAGCTGGGGCAACCTCCTAACCAATGCCCAGGAACTGATC
>NHHQ01000058.1 GCA_002170915.1 Rhodospirillaceae bacterium TMED167
CCCTTATCGGTGATTTCATTGGCATCAATGTCTGGCGGCTCCGTCAGCAGCAGCACCCGGGCGATTCGCGTGCTGCTGCTTGGGTGTTCCAAGTTGTGTGTCTCGAGCGCATCTTTGAAAGCCTTTATCACTTCAGGGCTGGCGAGAACGTCCGCTAGCGGCGCGTCATCTGCGATACCGGGGCACAGCCCCCGGCATCCGGCCACGTTGGGGAAGACCAATATGCCCAAAACATTTTTATCGTGCCCCGCAATAGCCACATCCTGAATGATGGTGGCAGCGGCAGAAACAACATGGGTCCGAAGGCCACCCACAAACACCCACGTCCCCGACGACAGCTTAAAGTTCTCTGACACCCTGCCATCGAATACGATGCCTTTTTTGGGGTCAGTTGGGTCCTCGAAGCAGGCAGCATCACCAATACGGTAGAAACCGTCTTCATCGAACGCAGCCTCGGTCAGGTCATCGCGTTTCCAATAACCGGGCGTGACGTTGGCGCCGCGCACCCGAATTTCCGTCTTCTCTTCATTGGAGACAAGCTTGATTTCACACCCTGGAATGGGAAGACCGATAACCCCGGCTTTTTCAATGGGCCAGTAAACGTGGGTACAATCCGGTGCCGTTTCCGTTGCGCCCCAACCGGCCAACATCATAACACGTTGGCCAATCGCTGCCTCGGACTGCGCTTCCAGTCTTTCCCAGGCGCTTTGAGTCAGTGCTGCGGCTGCATAAAACAACACGTCCAAATCTTTGAAAAAAGTGTCCCGAAGATCTGAATCTGCTTCCAAATAAGGAAGCAACATATCGAACCCCCGAGGCACATTGTAATAAATGGTGGGTGAAATCTCTTTGAGGTTGGCAATGGTTCGCTCAATTATACCGGGGGCTGGCTTGCCATCATCTACGTACATAGTGCCCCCATTCCGGAGCATCATATTCAGGTTATGGTTGCCGCCGAACGTGTGGTTCCAAGGCAGCCAGTCGACGGTGACTGGTGGATGGTCGTTCAAGAAGGTCCAAACCTGGGACATGGCGATCTGGTTAGAACAAAGCATGCGCTGGGTATTGATGACTCCTTTAGGAAAACCTGTTGAGCCAGACGTGAATAAGATTTTTGCGATTGTATCGGGGGTGACTCTCTTGGCTGCCTCATCGACGGCATCCGTAGCAACCGTAGAAAGTAGAGATGAAAATTCTGTCACATCAATATCTGCGGGTGCATGCCGGCTCACAACTATTTCCGCATCGCCAAAATCAACGGCCGTCAGCGCAGCAGCAAACTTTGTCCCATCCTCAGCAAACACCAGGCCCGGTGTAACCAATTCGGCAACGAACTTTAATTTTCCGAAGTCCCGAGACATCAGAGAATAAGCCGGTGAGATGGGCACGGCTGGAATGCCCACATGCATAGCACCATATAAGAGAACTGCATTATCAACGCTGTTGTCAGAGATCAGCGCCACAGGCCGCTCCGTCGTGAGCCCTCTATTCAACAGGGCTTGGCCGACAGCCCGGACTTTATTGAGAAAATCACCGTATGTAATCTCGCGCCAGGTACCGTCCTTGCCAGTACGGTCAGCGACAAAGACTGTATCCGGAGTTCTATCCGCCCACTGTTCTATCCAGGTGCTCTGGCTTGCAGGATAAGCCTCGAGCAGCTGCGGCGATCGCAAAACCATTCCGCCTCCTGCTAGATTTTCAACCTCCACGCCCGGCTCGGCGAGGCTGATACTTTTTATGGGTGACCTGGCCATTGAAAACCTCTCCCTTTCATGAATTTCAAACCACTAGAACTCTTGATTTATATTCTGCGGAGGCCATGAATTAGACGAGACCCAAGGCCTTACTGCGACTGCCTATAGGCGTCAAACCTCAAGTCCGGTGTTTCTCAAAATAATTAAGAACCCTGTCAATAACACCGTCCAAAAGCAGGCGGTTTTTTCCGGCACCAGACTCCTTGGTAAAGCATTTCTGGACGACCAGGCCACGCGTCGCCTGAGTCCCGTCGGCAAATTGAAACCTGCCGCTCTGTTTGCGAATAACGGGATTAAAGCGGCATCCGTTCACAGCCACGCCCCGAGTAATTCGGCCGTTCGTGCTGAAAAAATGATTGGCACCTTCGATGACCGCCAACGTCACATTGACCCCAGCGGCGAGGAGTAGGCGCTCAAAATACAGGCACGGCTCAATATAATAATGGCTTTCCGAACCTTTGATTATAAGGATAGGAAATGGGATTTTCATCGGCTCCGAAATGACATTGCATCCTGGCTCAGCAGCTGCCACCGCGCGCCACGGCGTAGATTTAAAATCAGTTCGAATATCCACTGACTTGTTTACCTGTCCCGCCCCGTAACTGAAACCTGTGAAAAACAAGTTTGCGCGGTCGAAACGCAAATCTTTAGCCAAAATATCTTTAAGGTCGAGCGCATACCGATGGGCGTTTGGAAAAGTTGTTTTCTCCGTTGGCTGAATACCAGTTTTGTAGAACGCATCGAGGGCAACGACAGCGAAACCGCGTTTCGTTCCCTCCCTCATCAGGCGCGTGGAATATTCATCGGTGCGGCCCTCTCCTCCTGGAAAACCTATACCGTCCCGGCTGCTGCCATGCTGAGTGATGATCACAGGTAGTGGACCCTTTGCCTCCAAAGGTGTCGCAATCATAGCAATGACAGGTTTCTCCGCGCCGCGGCTTGTGCTGGAAAAATTTAATATATCAACCGTATAGGCTGGTTTTTCAGCTGGAGACGTGACGCAGGCGGACAAGCTCATCAGTCCGCTCAAAATCAACAGTAGTTCAGGCAATCGATACATTGTCTCTCCAATATAAAACGTTAGACGAAAATGTCAGGCATTCGGTTTCCCAAACGTAAACCACTGCTCCCGCTATTCAGCAGCTTCAACGAGGCGCAAGTCCCACACGACGCCATTACCAAGTGCCCGAAGAGCAGCCTGATAAGGCGGCCAATCGAATAAGTCCTTAGCCACTTCTAATGAGACGAACTCAACGATGGTTGTGCTTTCTTGATACCATTTTCATGCATCTTAGCAGCGATCTCCCGGGCTACAAAACGCCCGCCAGCGGCATCAATTGCCTGGTCCGCTAATTTCAAATATGCAGCCCGTTTTCCCTCATTCCAGATCTCCTGGTGCGCCGAGACCCAATAGGCTTCAGTCATGTTCGACGCACATCCGTTGACGAACTCTTTTATAACCCAATTACCGGGTCGTACAGCTTGGCAAGAACGTTCTTTGCTTTTTATTGGTGGGGTTCTTCTTCCCTCACGAAGAGGGCGGAATACGGGGAAATTCCGGACACGATGCCGGGCGCGGGCCTGATGCAAGGCCCCACCCAAAATGTGCTGCCTGGGCGCGCCAAGGCCTTGTACCCCGGTTTCCGTAAAGGTTGCGCTGGATCGCGTTCCTCGGCCTGTCTGTTTCTAGATTACCCCAAACATGTGGCGGCTCTGACGTGTTAAGGGGCTTTTCGCCATTGCTTGAAAGTATCTGATTTTCTGGTCTGCTACTGGAGACGGTTTCTCTCAGGTGGTCGGTGTATTCATGGCGTTTATGTCTTTTGATCACTTTAGAGAACTCGAACCTGCCACGTTCCGTCATACAGTCCCCTTTATTTTTCACCGGGCAACCGGGTGGAGCCAGTATTTTTAAGCTGAAAGCATCCCTTAAACTATGGTTTTTAAGATACACGTATTCGCAATTTTTTACCTGATCTTAGGGGATTTTCTGTTTCACTATCTCTTCCCTTGACGAATAAGGAAATAAACGTTTTGGCCTTTGAAGGTTTTGTATTCTCCGATGAAACCTGCGACCTTTCTGATGAAGAGTACCGCTCCGCGTGTTGCACCTTAGATGCTGTAGACCGTCTCATAGCAGACAGAACACGTGATGCGCTCTCACACCCCGAGGAAGCGCAGTTTTTTTTACCAGACGAAGGGTGGCATCCAGAGAGCCAGCCATCATTTGAATTGGACGGCAGCACGAAGAACGCACAAACGTCATACCATCTCCTAGCGTTAAAGGATCGAGACATCATCAAGAAAATGAGGCTGTATTGCCACGCCTTTACCGGCTACCAGCTGGCCACCATGGAATTCGCTGACAATCGTCCTTGGGTTTCAGAAAAATTACCTGACGACTGGGATGATACCCTGCGTCGACTCGTCGGGCCGCCGGATCAGTCGGTGTTCGATTATGTCAGAGTGTCGAATGCTCTGCCAAACTCTCTCAGAATTACCCCCCCAAGAAAATTCGGAGAGATCGGTTGGCTTTGGGATGGAAAGATCATCAACAGAGATACAGTATCTTATCTGGAACGCCTGTGCTTGATGGAGGAAAATGGCGTTCTGGAGCGGCTCACCAAGCGCCAGCGTGACAAAGGTGTAATAAATATTGTCGAAATCGGCGGGGGATATGGCGGCCTCGCCTATTTTCTCTCCCTTATTTTCGGCGAAAATGTCCAATACACGATCGTGGACATACCCGAATCCCTGGCATTTTCGGCGATCTATCTATCCACCTTACTTCCTTACGTTAACCATCAGATTTATTCCGATGCTGACCTAGTTGGCGGACAGTCGGAACCTGGGTTTACATACCTGACCAATACGCTCTGTTCTGGATGGACCCGCGAAGCGCCATCAGCTGACTTGGTGATAAATACGCTGTCTCTCTCTGAAATGTCAGACATTCAGATCGAGGGTTATTGCAAGCATATATCCAGCATCATTGGCGACACCGGGCTGTTTTTCGAGCAAAACCATCAGACTGATCATCAAGGTCCGGGGGGAATTCCGCCCGCTCACTTCAACAACCTACAGAAATGCCACTCAGAAATTTTGGGGGACAGCTATCCGCAAAGACGAGGCCAGGCAAATTTATGGGTAAACGCGACTTACCAGGGCTGAACCAACATGTACAAAGTCCTTTTTGTCGGAGAGAAATGGGCAGCGTGTAATCCGAAATTTGGTCTGTCGAACGTCCATCACAATTTCATCGGCTCTCTCTCGTCCACTGGCCTCGCCGAAATTCAAACTTTTTTTTACGACATGTATGTGCACGAAACACATCAACTCTGTGACGCCGCCTTACTGGAAAAATGCCGCCTGGAACGGCCAGATTTCCTTATTCTGAGACTGGTTCGCGGCACCGACCTAAATCCAAGTTTGGAGATACTCGGGAAGATCCGGCAGCAAACAACTGCTAAGATCGTCTCAATTCACAGCGACACACATGATCAATTTGCGGCTGACTGGATGAATGACGTATCCCGTCACGTTGACTTGATCGTCGTACAAGACTGTTATTCGGTATACCCAAAACATATTTCGGAGACGGGATCGTTTATTGACCTTTGGACTCCTCAAGACCCCTCTGTTTTCCACCCCCCGGACGCGGATGACAGATCAATTGATGTCAGTTTTATGGGCCGTGTCGACCGCTATACAGATCGCAAACTTTTCATCGGAATGCTGCAACAACACGGGATCACTGTGGTTCAGAAAGGCGGTGTCGGCGAGCAACAATTTTCGATAGACGCCTATGCGAACCATCTTCGCCAATCGCGCATCGCCCTCAATTTTTCCCGTCCGGTTTTCGATGAACCCAACCACCACTGTAAGGGCCGTACCGTTGAAACCACGCTCTGCGGCGCTCTTTTGATGGAACAAGAGAATCCTGAAACAAAAAAATGGTTTCGGCCCGGTGTCGATTACGTGGCGTATACGAACGAGAGAGATTTGGTGGCGAAAGTAGACTATTATCTGTCCCATGAACAAGAGCGCCGCCGCATCGCTGAGCACGGCCACATGACCGCCAGCAAGCTCTATTCTGCTGACCAGTACTGGAGAGCTGTGTTCGATCGCATGGCCCAAAACGAATAAACGCGAATACGCGCGACGGGCAGACTTTTATCTACGTCAACACCAAGTGGTCCTGATCCATTCCGATGGATAGTCCTCAGGATTGGGGCTCCCCGAAAAGACCACAACCTTCGTTATGGCTGGGGGCTTTTGCACGGCTCTCAGCCGATACGGCACGCACCACATATCTGGCCAGAGCTCTGCGTCGGGTGCCATCACGGCCACCCAGTCTTGATCTCCGTTATAGCCATCAGCGATTGTTTGGGAGAAGTTCGCCCGAATGTCTGGCCGAGAACCGGTTTTCAAAAGAAACACCGACGTGTTAAAGCCCGGCACATAATCATTATCCATGATCGCAAAGTCGCTGTCATACAGCAGCAATTGATCAATATTGCCGGTCAAGACAACATCCAGATCAAAATAGAGAAATCTCTCACCAATATCCCCCAGATCATCACGGAACAGCGATACTTTATTCCACCAGCCCTGAAATCCGTCATCCGGAAGAGGCCGGACCTCAATGCCGTCATCAAGGCCGCTGGGATTATCTGTGAAACAGACAAATCGCAGGTCTAATTCTGAATTTCGTCGAACCATGCTGTGCAGCCGGTTGACATATTTGGGACCATATTTTGTTCCCTGTTTGACACATGCCACAGTCGCCGGAACCGTATGTATGTTGGCGGCGGTTTTCGCGCGCGGGGTAGAAAGCGCCTTCACCCGCTTGTGGCCAATCTCAGCCATTCTGTTGCCCGGTGCCATTTCATCGACTTGACTAAATTTCCGGTTGGCCTGATCAAATTTATTCTGACGCAGTAAAATTCGCGCGAGCTGGATGTGAGGCTCTATTTCTTCGGGACCAAGCGCAATGGCCTTGATCAGAGATTTTTCAGCCTTCCCCAAATCCCCCAGAAAGTCTTGCGTCCGGCCCAGATAAAGTTGCGCGGCCTGAAGCGACGGGTTTAACCTGAGCGCTTCGCGGAAATTTTCTGCCGCTGTTTCCAATAATGAATTATCGACGTTGTGATACCCGAGCGAGAGATGAAGGTTTGGATCATTTGGCGTGAGTTCCAAAGCAGCTAAAATAAGCGCCAACGATTTTTCATCCTCACCTAACCGCTGATAGAGTTGACCAACAAACTTTTGAACGGCAGCTTCTTTAGGCAGTAAATGAGCGACCCGGTCGAGGCAGGCGACGGCCGCGTTTATTTCGCCGTGCTCGTCATGACGTAGCGCTCGGGAGAGTTCTTCATGCAGATTAATTTCAGGCACTGTAATGATCTCACATCAGCTCTAAGGAGACTTATCTTGAGAACGCGCGAAACAGCTTCCGCACGAATAAGGGTTATGCCGTGCAACACAGCCCATAGGCAAACCGGGGGCTGGAGACATGGGAAAAGTCGAGCCGCTGAGACCACCACATTGAGCGGCCTCAGAGGCTTAAGTGACCGCCACGGGGTTGCGCAGCACCCCGATTCCAGAAATTTCAAACGCCATATCTTCACCGTCACTCAGCCAATTCGGATTGTCCGAACCCATGATTGAGCCGCCTGGACTGCCGGTTGCGATCATGTCTCCCGGAGCGAGGGTCAAAAATCGGGAGATGTGGGAGATCAGATAAGGAATGTCAAAAAACATTTGATCCGTTCCCCCATCCTGCACGATATCTCCGTTTCGCCGAGTGGTAATGTGCAGAACGGAGGGGTCCGAAATTTCATCTCCCGTGACAATCCAGGGCCCCAGCGACCCACACCGGTCGAAATTCTTAACCGGGAAGTTTTGCGTGCCGGACTTCCCCCAATTACGGACCGTACCCTCATTCATGATGGTGTAGCCCATGACATGGGAGAGAGCGTGCTCCTTCTGGATATGGCGGCCGCCCGTGCCAATCACGGCGACAAGTTCGCACTCGTAATCAAGACTGGGGCANGCCTTGGGCNCCTGCAGNGCGTGACCCTGNGGGGCAAAACTATGAGCCAGCCGGGCGAAAATGCTCGGGAATTCTGGGCCGCCATCGGCCTGCACCTCATGATAGGCCGGATAATTCCGTCCGGCACAGAGAATTTTGCGGGCATCGGGTAAAGGAAGAGCAAAATCGATCTCATCAAGGGGATGGTCCGGGGGTGATGCTGCGAGGGCTTCCAATTCCGCCAATGCCCCCGCCTCCAACACATTTCGAAGAGTAGGATATGTTTGACCGAGACGGGCGGCTGCGTTGACCACCCCATCAGACATTACAAGCCCGTAACAGGGGCGGCCCTTATCAGAGTAGGACAGCAGCTTCATGACGCGATATCTTCCGCTGTCCCGACTTGACGCTGGAGACCGGCNAATCGGCCCAATCCCTCCTCCAGCGACCATTCAGCGAACGCGCCATCGGACGGCTCGATCGACCGCGGGGTCCAATTATCGGTCACCCGGTCGGTGTCATATCCGTACTCAGCCGCACCGCCGCACGGATTTCGAAAATACCAATAATAAGCGGAGGTCACGTTGTGGCGACCCGGGCCCAAATGGGTCTTCCAACCCAGCTCATTCATCCGCAACCCGCCCCCGAAGACTTCGTGAAAATCACGCACTTCAAAGGCGCAGTGATGGAANCCNCTGCTGTCCGGCATCTGAAACATGAACAGGTTGTGATGATCTATTGATTTGCCGCAACGCAGGAANCACCCNCGNNCCACATAAGCATCCGTCAGTTTNAACCCGAGACGNTCNCGGTAAAAGGCNGGCGTGCCGTCNATGTCCTGAATATAGAACACCGCATGGGCCAGATGTTGGGGNATGGCCNTCTCATAGAATGTGGCGGGCTNATCAAACCGTGTTTCGTGTCCAGGACCGTTGTATTTGGTCTCGNCCGGTGGCAANTCGATGCGCTGCGTCNCCGNAAAANNAATGCCATACCCNTCNGGGTCNACGGCGTGAATGGAGCCATCGNCATCAACCCGAACCTCCCGGTCTTTGGAGANCTCGTCCCCNATTCTGTNCACCGTGGCCTGAGAATCCGCAGCCCAGACAGTTTCCCGGACGGTCGGTTCGGCCACCACTGGCGGCGGCANCGACGGATCGTCTTTTTTACGGACTTCAACTTTGGCCCGGGAAGCGCACGCAAAGAGGCCGTGCTGATCATCGTCTTCANTCATNGACAACCCAAAATCCCGCCAAAATTGCTTGCACTGNTCCAGGTCGTCCACACCATACACCAGTTTTTCAATGCCTATTAAATTCAAGGGCGTTCTCCCGTCATGAGCCGTTCCGCTAAAAACCGAATGGCAAGCTTGGTTTGTTCCGGCGTAGCTGGCGTGTGGGGACCTTCATGCATCACAAAACATTTATCATCATTTGGGAGGGCGCGATAAATTTCAAGCCCCCCCTCCAAGGTGAAAAAGCCATCTTCGGATTTATGCAGAAAGAGCACCGGACATTTGACCGCCGAGGCCCGCTCTACGAGCACGGCGCTGTTTGGGTAATTCGCTCCCCACATCCCCAGAACGGCGGCATCAATTCGCGCATCAGCCGCAGCAAAGGGCAGGCCATATGCGGTTCCCATCGAAAGGCCAAAATAGCCTATGGGGACGTCATGCAGTTCTGGCAAGGCAAGAAGCGCCATCAGGGATGCCTGCCAGTCCGAGACCATGTTTTCGATGCCGTTACCCGGTGTTTTCCAAAGATCAAGGAATGCTGTTTGCCGTGCACTTGGATCGGGGGAGGGATCAGGGCCCTGACGAGACGACAGATCACGCCCTCGGGCACCATGGATCGGCCCGTCAATCGCCGCAGCCGCCATATTGTTGCTTTCAACCACGGCCGCAATAAAATCCAGGGTGCTCTCGTCACGCTTATGCCGTGAACCACCATGTCCCACCAGGATCAGGGCCTCAGGGGGGGCCTCGGCGGGCAACCATAATGCTCCCGGCACGGCACGTCCCTGATGCTGTAAAACAAAATCGCGGGTCTTGGCGCGACCAGTGTCCGAAGCCACGTCACCCCATTCGATCTGCATCATAATGCTGTCTCCCGTCCGACCTAAGCGGCGGAATGATCCTCAATGCCGGCGGTAAACTCGTATCCGAGGTTTTGCAGCTCGTGAATAACCGTATCACCGAATTTTTCACGTAACTCCTCACCCAGGCTGGGCGCGAACTCCACATCCCGTAATTTATTCTCATTTCCCTGCAGAATAACGTACAGCAAGCCCGAGTCATCGCTGATGTTTTCGAACCGGCGCATGACACCGGGCGGGACAGAAATGGTGTCAAAGAGATTAAGCTCAACACTGTGTTGTCCGTCATCGCCCCATTCGATCCGAAAGCGGCCTTTTATGCAGGTGAATGTCTCTGTTGAACGCTGGTGCACATGAAGTCCTGGACCATTGCCTGCGTCACACTCTGCCATGACGACAACAAAATTCTCGGGTCCCGGGATGGGGCCACCATCCCCCTCGACGCTCCAGGGCGTGTTCTTAGCGTTGGGATCGGCGATCACAGTTTTGGTTGCCCGTGCCGTCATCATCTCCCGGGCTTCGCTTGGAATCTTGCCGCTCGTCTTATCCTTGTTGGGCACAAGATCATTAAAACGCATAATGTAGCGCTCCATTTCTTTGGGTGTCAGATCAATGGTTTTCATGGGCCTTCCTGTTCATTTTTATACCGTAGTCTGAAGGGTAATCCAGCTCACAACGGCTGGCCACCCCGTGCACAGGATAAATTAATCTTTCTCCCTGACATTAGAGAAAGATCAGAAAGTTCGGCTAAAAAGTTAAATTGGCCAGATAAATCAGAAAGCCGTGTCTTGCTAAGCCGACCGACGTGACTATATTCCGCCAAACCACGCATACATGCGCACACTCCTGACATAGAGACTTTGTAAAAATGGAAATTCGCAACATTGCGATCATCGCCCACGTGGACCACGGCAAAACGACGCTGGTGGACTGCTTGTTGCGCCAGTCCGGACTGTTCCGGGACAACCAGCAAGTGGCAGAACGGGCCATGGATTCCAACGATCTTGAACGGGAACGTGGCATCACCATCTTGGCCAAATGCACCTCGGTCGACTGGGAGGGAACCCGGATCAACATCATTGATACCCCAGGCCACGCAGATTTTGGCGGCGAGGTGGAGCGTATTCTGTCCATGGTGGATGGCGTCGTGGTCCTGGTGGACGCAGCCGAAGGACCCATGCCCCAGACAAAGTTCGTTCTGACCAAGGCACTTCGGCTGGGCCTTAAACCAATTGTGCTGATTAACAAAGTAGACCGCAGCGATCAGCGCGCCCATACAGTGCATGACGAGGTCTTTGATCTTTTTGCCGCGCTGGAGGCAAATGACGAGCAATTGGATTTCCCGACACTGTTCTCATCGGCCAAAAACGGCTGGGCAGCGGCGGCCCCGGAAGGCCCGCAAGACGATATGGCGCCACTCTTTGGCCTGATTGTCAGACATGTGCCTGCGCCCAAGGTTAATCCGGACGGACCATTCCAACTCCTCGCCACGACACTGGAAGCCGATCCGTACTTAGGACGAGTGCTTACGGGACGGATTGCATCCGGCGTCATCAAGCAGAACACGACCATCCAAGCCCTGAGCCGAGAAGGCGAAAAACTGGAAGAAACCCGGATCACTAAGCTGCTGAGCTTTCGCGGTCTCGACCGCGTGCCCGTTGATGAGGCGCATGCCGGTGACATCGTGGCCATCGCCGGTTTCCAATCCGCAACTGTGGCCGACACGCTCTGCGACAAAGCGGTAGAAGAGCCCATAGACTCTCAGCCCATCGATCCGCCGACCCTTGCCATGACCTTTTCCATTAACGACTCGCCGCTCGCCGGCACGGAAGGTAACAAGGTCACGTCCCGCGTAATCTGGGACCGGTTAACACAGGAGGCGGAGGGCAATGTCGCGCTTCAGATTCGCAGAACGGACGACCTCAATGCCTTTGAGGTTGCAGGACGGGGCGAGCTGCAACTGGCCGTCCTCATTGAAACCATGCGCCGGGAGGGTTTCGAACTATCCATCAGCCGGCCGCGTGTGGTCTATCAAGAAGACCCCGAGACCCGGCAGCGCCTAGAGCCCATTGAAGAAGTCGTCATCGACGTTGATGAGGACCATTCCGGCACGGTAGTGGAAAAACTCTCAGCCCGAAAAGGGGAGCTTGTCGAAATGCGCCCCGCTGGGGCGGATAAACAACGCCTCGTCTTTCACACCCCGTCACGCTCCCTCATTGGCTATCATGGTGAGTTTATGACGGACACCCGGGGTACCGGCGTGATGAACCGGCTATTCCACGGCTATGCACCTTATAAAGGGGCTATCGGCGGGCGACGAAACGGTGCCATGATTTCAATGTCGGACGGCAAGGCTGTGGCCTATGCATTATGGAATTTGGAGGAACGCGGCCCGCTGTTCGTGATCCCGGGTGACAAAATTTATGCAGGAATGATTGTCGGTGAACATGCCAAAGGCCAGGACCTGGAGGTCAACCCGTTGAAGGCGAAACAACTGACCAACATCCGGGCCTCCGGTAAGGACGATGCCGTGGATCTCACACCGCCACTCAAAATGGACCTAGATAAATCT
Organism: Rhodospirillaceae bacterium TMED167; assembly: GCA_002170915.1. The sequence goes on from NHHQ01000058.1 coordinate 12,455, forward strand.
CTCGCCTACATCGGCGATGATGAACTGGTAGAGGTCACACCCACCTCTATCCGGCTGCGGAAACGTTACCTCGACACCCACGAGCGGAAACGGATGTCTCGACAGGCTGAGGTCGCCTAGTCCTAGACACATAAGTCCCTACTCACTGCAACCACATGCATTGCTATCCGCAGATAGCCTTTACCAGTATTTCATCGCCCCCTTGTAGATCTCTGCAAGATCGGTCGCCGTGATGGTCCGGGGTGACTGGGCGAGGAGACGCTGCTGGGCCATCGCGCCCTCAGCCAGAACGGAAATATCCGCGTTCGTATACTTCAAGCTGGCAAGACCGTTCGGAAGACCGGTCATCCTCATCATATCTGTAAGCCGGTTGGCAAGGAGCTCCCCTCCTTCCGCTGCAGTAGCATTAGAAACATCCGCACCCAGGGCCTGGGCAGCTTCCAACAACCGGTCTGGATTGTCGTCCGCAATATAACGGAATGCCGATGGCGCATTGATCACCACGGAGATACCATGCGGGACCTGCGGGATTTCTCTCTCGTACCCCGCTGCCACATAGGTGTGGTTTAACCCTGCTACGGAATAGGACATGGCGTGGGGAATATGAACGCCAGCATTGCCAAATGCTTGACCGGCCAGGGTTGCCGCGAACATAAGATGATGGCGGGAGTTTCGGGCGTCCGGGTCTGTCACCGCGCGCACCAGATGCTCGCCGCCCAGGCGGATCGCCGCCAGCGCCCCCATATCGGAAAANGGGTTCGCNCCCTGATACGGCGGNCGGGTTCCCGGTGCNGGAAGNTCCCGGCTGGTATAGGGACGCGCAGTGAAGGACTCGAGNGCATGTGTCAGCACGTCAAATCCNGTCGCGGCGGTNACGCCAGGGGGCAGNGTATCCGTGGTNAACGGATCGACAACCGCNAGNGCCGGGCGCATGAAGTGAGAGGAGATGCCTGTTTTAACCTGAGACGCCACCAGGTCGAACACAGCAACTCCGGTCGTTTCACTGCCCGTCCCTGAGGTTGTCGGGCAGGCAATATGGGGCTTCAACTGTCCCGGTACCGGCTTGGCTTGGCCAATCGGTGCGTTCACATAGGCCATCAGGTCATCTGGATAGCAGCACAGCAGATTGGCGATCTTCGCCGTATCGATAACGGAACCGCCACCGAGCGAGAGGAANCCGGAAATATCTTCCTCGCCAGCAAACGCCGCAGCGTCCCGAAACGACTGGTCCGTAGGCTCGACCCGCACCTGATCGTATACCACCGCTTCGACACCGGCACCCTTGAGGGCGCGGATCAATGTCGCATAAGACGGTGTGCCAGAGACATGTTTGTCGGTGAACAACGCGACACGCTGGAGGCCCATGGCTCGGGCGTCCTCCCCCACCTCACGAAGTGCTCCGGGGCCGAATTTCACTGTGGACCCCGGCACTGTAAATATTGTCTCGCCGCCCGCTCTTGGGCTGTAACACTCTTGAGAGGTCATATTAATCACCAGAGTAGGAGATGCCCGATCAGGTGTTGGGGGCGTATTTACCCGTGAGCTGAGGCGCGTGAGGTGGTTCGAGACCCTTGTCTGTCCGGTCGGATCGCACAATCCGTTCCCATGTACGCTTCAAGTCATCCTGCACATTGATGGCGAGACGCCCGAGGCCCTCAATTTCCAGTTCGACCACATCTCCGTCATGAAACGGATTAAGACCGCGGTGGTTGGTGCCAGTCGCCAGCACGTCGCCGGGCTCCATGGTGTGGACGTGGCTTACCCAGGAAATGCAAGTCTTGATTGAGTGCGCCATGTCATCGGTATTGAAATCCTGTTTNAGCTCCCCGTTCACCCANAGTTTCACGTCAAGGTTTTGAGGNTCGTCGATCTCGTCCTTGGTCACGATATANGGNCCCAGAGGGGAAAATGTNTCCCGTGCCTTCATNTGGTAGAAGACGTTTCCCGCCGGCGGCAATCCGCGGGCCGAGCCATCGATGAAGTTCACATACCCAAAAACATGGTCCATGGCATCGTCCTCACTGACCTGGTAGGCGCGCTTGCCCATGACCAGACCCAGTTCCGCTTCACCCTCATAAATCGTGGCAGGGACGTCCTGGCACACCATGGTCTCGNTTGGCCCGATGACAGAATTGGAAGCCTTCAGAAAAGCATTGATGGGAGATTTTTCTTTTTTGGTGCCACTCTCCATATAGTTAACAGCCATGCAATCAATGTTAATCGGCCGAGGCAAGGGCGCGCGAAACTGGACGGATGCCGCCGGCACACCNTCCCCATTGGCGGCGGCATCTTCAAAGACCCCTCGGTAATCTTCAAAATGTNCAATCAGGCCATTGATAAGATCGTGCGGACCAACCATCGGGATGTCCTTCACATGCTCGGACATATCCACCACTTGATCGCCGTTCAGCACCCCCAAGGTATAGTCGTTGTAAAAACAAATCTTCACGGGACATCCCCTCTTTTCATGTTAGTCAATGAGTGGCATCTTTCCGACAAAATCAGCGGGAGGCAAGACCACATGGATTTATTTCTCAAAGACAAGTCGGCTCTGGTGACGGGCAGCTCCAAAGGGATCGGGCTCGCGGTGGCTAAATCACTAGCAGCTGAAGGTTGCCATCTCCATTTGGCATCCCGTACCGAGAACGACCTGGAGGCGGTCGCGTCGGAAATCAGAGACATGTTTGGTGTTGACGTGACCCGTCACGTCGTCGATTTGAGCCAGATGCAGGACCAGGTCACCCTCACGTCCGACTGCACGGACGTCGATATCCTGGTAAACAATGCGGGTGCCATCCCCCGGGGCGGACTTGAACATCTCGATGACGCAGCGCTCCGACAGGGATGGGAACTGAAACTCTTTGGCTACATTAACCTGTCTCGGAATTTCTACGGCCTTATGAAAGAGCGCCAGTCGGGCGTGATCATGAATGTCATCGGCGGGGCAGCCAACAACCCTACTTATCACTACCTTGCCGGAACCATGGCCAACGTGGCGCTGCAGAACTTTACCATTGCACTCGGCAAGGANAGCCAAAATCATGGGGTTCGGGTCCTGGGCGTGCATCCCAGCGTAACGGAGACGGAACGGATGGTAAGTCATCACGAGAAACAGGCAGAAATTGAAGTAGGCGATAAAAGCCGCTGGCGGGAGTTTGTTCCAAAGTTGCCCTTTGGTCGCCCCACGACCGCAGAGGAGGTCGGTGATCTGGTCACCTTCCTGGTATCCGACCGCGCATCCTACACGTCGGGCGTTATGGTCAATGTCACGGGCGGGATGTAAACTACCCCCGCGTAAAGGCCGCTCTAAACTCCCTAGCCTATTTCCGCTTCCGTGTCGTCAGCCAAACAATGCAATCTATTTGACGCCCAAAATAGTCTGTGGATCAGGTGGCCGTCACGTCAAAGGGTACCACTGAATCCGTCATCCAACTGCCCTCGTAGGGGTTGTCTTNCTGGCGGGAAAGCGTGAAACGGAAGCCTTGAAATTTTCCCGATACGGTCCGGATNATCACATCCACCTGGGCATTTTGACCNTCCACGNTGACCTTCTCGTAGGATGCCCCCTTGTGATTGATCATCTCCCCATATAAAGGCCCGCTCANCAACGATATGAACCGGGGNAGCGGTCCAGTCATCCGCCTGTTGGCGGGAGACGCAAAATTATAGGTAATGGCGATCCCTCTATCGGTTCCCCCGGCATCATTCCGCTGGAGCGCGGACATCACAATCCTCACCACATCGAGGGGTGCCAGAGACGGATGCGGGGAGGTCCGCGAGAGATCACCGGAATGTGGCGCGGGCCCAGCGGCGGACAACGCAATACTCACCAGGATAAGGACAGCGACACGTGTGATCATGTTAGACAGTTTACCGGGGACAGTTTAAAGGGGACAACACAAATTCATCACCCCACTTGATCGGTCTCTGATGAGCCCTCATTTGTTTCCCACCGTATCCCGGCATGCCCTTGACCTTGCTCGGCTCTCCGGTCCAGTGATCCTGTCGCGTGCCGGATTGATGGTTATGATGTTTGTGGACGCCATTATGGTTGGGCGTTTCTCAACACAGGAATTAGCCTACCAGGCCATTGGTCTGGCGCCTCTGATGTTTGTCATGGTCACGAGTTTTGGTCTCTTAATGGGAACGCTCGTCAGAACGGCTTATAAATTAGGCGCCGGCACGCCGGAAAATTGCGGCAGTGTGTGGCAGCGTTCGCTTGGATACTCCCTCTTCATATCGGCCATCGGATTTACCGCGTCTTGCTTCGGAACGGAATTCCTCATCTTGACAGGTCAGGAACAGAACATCGCCGCAGGCGGCGGTGAGGTTATACTGATCCTGGGATATAGCATACCATTCATGCTGGTTTTTATCACCAGTGCCTTCTTTTTGGACGGCTTGAAACGTCCGAAACCAGGCATGTATCTGATGATCGCCGCCAACATTCTCAACCTAGCCCTCAACTGGGTTCTTGTGTTCGGTAATTTGGGCCTTCCCGCCATGGGCGCGAGCGGCTCCGCTTGGGCGAGTTTCGGGGTGCGCGTGTTTTCTGCCATCGTGATTGTATGGTACATATGGAATTTACGGGATCGCGACGTATTCGGCATTCGCAAACGTAACTCGAGAAACTGGTCTTCCTGGGCGCACCAAAGGAAAATCGGTTACAGTGCAGGGCTCAGCAATGCCATCGAGTCGGCTGCTTTTTCGGCCATGAATATATTTGCCGGCCTTCTAGGCGCTCTGCCATTGGCAGCGTTCTCAGTTGCGTTCAACAATTTGGCGCTGGTCTTCATGATAGCGCTTGGCATTGGCACGGCAACCGCGGTGTGTGTCGGAAATGCACATGGAAGAGGGGATGTTCGCGACATGGCCTATGCAGGTTGGACGGGACTGGGCTTGACGGTCGTCATTATGACCGTGCTGGGGCTCCCGCTTATCCTGTTCCCGGATCTGATGGCCGGCATCTTCTCTAAAGACCTAAATTTGATCTCAGCGGCTACACCGATGATCGCCTTCCTCTCCTTTGTGCTGATTGCGGACGGCAGCCAGTCGGTAATGGCGCATGCCTTAAGGGGCCGATCGGAGACCTGGATCCCCGCCGTGCTGCATGTTGTCTCTTATTTAATGATCATGATTCCGAGTGCGTGGCTTCTGTCGCATACGCTCGGACGCGGTGCCATTGGGTTGTTCGAAGCCATGCTCATCGCCAGTCTCGTATCCGTTTCACTCCTATCAGCACGGTTCTGGTGGCTCTGCCGAAAGGAAACATAACAGGAATGCGCCGGGTTTAAGGCGAGGGTCCAGATGCATATTGGTCGGGATGCCGGCCTCGCTGGTCGCTTATCTCTGTGCACAGGCAAGACACAGGGGCACGGCCGGATCGTTTGCCAGCCGTTTTGGCTCGATATCGTTACCACAAGACGTACAATATCCGAAGTCTCCCGCCTCGATCCGCAGGAGCGCCGCCCCGATCCTTTGCACTTCAATGGCCCGGCGCCGTTCTTGCTCAAGGGCCATTTGCTGAACCTGGAGGGCGTTCATACGTGACAATCTGCCCTGCGTTGTCTGATCTAGCTCCACAGGTTTTCTGCCATCTGCAGAACTCACCGTGAGCTTCCTTATCTCTTCACGCTCAGTCTCGAGCCGTTTACGATACTTATTTACTTCAGCTTCTGTCGTTGCGGTCATCTTTTCCAAGCACCTGTATTTATTCAGATTCAGTATATCTCGCTACTTTGTGACCTCAAAATCAGAATACCATGCAGCCTGAATCACCTTGGTCCGGCAGCCGAAGATCGCACAAAACTATTTGGTAGATCGTAGAGACACCATCGTTCCAGAAATTTTAATAGGAGCTTTGTCGTCATATCGATCTCGGTATTTCGACACACATGCTAGTCTGCTAGACCTCTGATCATAACGGGTGCTGGTGCACAATTACCGAGAGATAATCACAGATTTGTGAACTGCTAATTAATTGCACACCTTCAACAACATTAACTGAAGATGCCAGCTAAAACGCCGGTCAAAAATGTCCTGGGTCAA
>NHHQ01000059.1 GCA_002170915.1 Rhodospirillaceae bacterium TMED167
CGAACTAAAAGACCCATAATGTTCATGTGTTTTTAAAATAATCCCAAAAGGAGACCGGCAATGACTGACGTGGACATGAATGCGTTAACCGAGCAGTCGGAGGATAAGTCTCCAGAACCCGCCCAGGGTGCTTCCGACCGGTCTTCCTCGGACCAGGAACTATCCAATCCCATGGGCACGGATGGTTTTGAATTCGTCGAGTACACCGCGCCGGATCCGAGATTGCTGCGTCANCTNTTNGAGATGNTGGGGTTCAGGCCCATCGCNCGGCATCGCTCNAAGGACGTCACGCTTTATAGCCAAGGGNGCGTNAACTTTCTCATNAATGGNGAGCAGAANAGTTTTGCGCAGGCCTTTGCCAAGCTCCATGGNCCGTCTATCTGTGCCATGGCGTTCCGGGTCCATGACGCAGCNCNTGCTGTTGNGAGGGCCATNTCCCTTGGGGCCAAACCCGTTGAGAGCGGGGCTGGGCCCATGGANCTCCGGATACCTGCCATCGAGGGCATTGGCGGCAGTTTCATTTATTTCGTTGACCGGTACGAAAACGCAACCATTTATGATGTGGATTTTGTACCCATCGAAGGTGCTCATCAGGCGCCGTCNGGTGTGGGTTTTACGGAAATCGACCATCTGACCCATAATGTCTATCGCGGCCGTATGGATGAATGGGCCGGTTTTTATGAGAAGATTTTCAATTTTAAAGAGATCCGTTTTTTCGATATTGAAGGGAAACAGACGGGTCTCAAGTCTCGGGCCATGACGAGCCCGTGCGGCAAAATCCGAATTCCTATAAACGAGTCGGCGGACGATAAATCCCAGATTCATGAATATCTGGAGGCCTACAAAGGCGAGGGCATCCAGCATATCGCGTTAGCCACCGAAGACATCTATGCCACGGTGGACCAGCTTCGCGCCAACGGCGTCGAATTTATGTCNGCGCCGCCGGATACGTACTTTAACCAGATCGACGATCGCTTACCCCACCATGAGGAAAATATCAGTTGGCTGCAGGCGCGTGGTATCCTCATTGACGGTGCCCCTGTTCGAAAGATCGACAATACAGGCGGNATTCTANTGCAAATCTTCACGCAAACGGTCATCGGCCCTATTTTCTTTGAGATCATTCAGCGCAAAGGCGATGATGGATTTGGCGAGGGTAATTTCCAGGCGTTGTTCGACTCCATTGAGGCGGATCAGATGAAACGTGGGGTTCTCTGATTTGGGGAGGCGCGGGGCTCCAAGATTGTCCTCAGCAATTTTGCTCGGGGATCACCGCTGATCTGCCGGCTTGTTCGGTGAGAGAATAGGGGCGGTTGGCTACGATTAGTTCTGGGTTCTCCTGGTTTGTCTTAGTTTCCCTGGTGTCTCAGGCCGCGNAGAGAACATTACTGCGGGACAATCTCGCTCGGTCAGAGTAATCCAGAACCATGATTGAGCCATTTGCCNCCGCTCTGACAACCGTTTGGGCGGTAGATCTCTCCTGGGCCCTCGCGATCGCGGCGCTCGCGGGCTTAGTGCTCGGCTTTACCGGGTTCGGCGGAGCGCTGGTTATGATGCCGTTGATGGCCATCTTGTATGGCCCGGTGGAGGCCCTCGGTCTCATGGGTATCAGTACCTTCCTCGCGTCATTACCTATCGGCTGGACGGCAGCGCGGGAGACAAACTGGCCTGAAGTCGGGCCCATGGTGGTGGCGCTTATGGTTGCTGTGCCGATGGGAATGATCTTTCTATTTTACTTCGATCCGCTCATCATAAAACGTGTAATCGGTGTCAGTGTTATCTCTGCCACAATAATTCTGTTTATGGGTTGGGTTTATAAAGGCCCCCGGAATGCAATGATGGGGGCCATCAGTGGCGGGCTTTGTGGCTGGCTAACCGGATTCTCCGGCATCGGTGGACCACCGGCGGTGGTCTATATCCTGGCCTCAAGTGACTCTGCGGCCGTTAAGCGATCGGGTATCGTGATGATCTCGGTCACGGTGATGGGGGCATTGCTCTCCTCACTCATATGGAACGAGGTACTGACGCCGGAGACTATCGTTCGGGGCATTCTGCTCACGCCGATCCAGATCTTAGGCGCCAAGATGGGAGAAAGACTGTTTCACCTTGCCCCGGAACGCTTTTTCCGGAGCGTTGCGCTATGGACGCTTATGTTTGCTGGTATTGCTGTCATGGTGGCCTGAGTGATCGAGCTCTTTCAACCCATCCTCACGCTCGACCTGCTGGGGGCCGTCGGCATNGGCCTGTTGGGCGGGCTGATGCATGGCTACACCGGTTGGGGGGGCGCCATGGTGATGATGCCTCTCATGAGTGTGCTCTATGGACCCGTCCATGCCCTGGCAATCATTCTCATTGGCGGCATATTGGTCTCCGCTCAGCTGTTTCCGTGGGCGATCCGGCGCGTCGACTGGCGCGAGATGATGCCTCTTTTCACCGCCATTGCCGTGAGCATTCCGGGGGGCACGTATCTTCTGTTTTTGTTGGATCCGGCCCTGGTCATCCGNATCATTGGTTTCCTCATCATCGGGGCTGCTCTGGTACAGTTGACGGGGTGGAGCTACAGAGGGCCGCGCGGTGTTGTGCCGGCGGCTGTGGCCGGCGTGACCTGCGGCACCATCAATGGGTTTGCCGGACTGGGTGGCCCACCGCTGGTCCTCTATGTCCTCTCTAAGCCCGACCCGCCGGAGCAGCAAAAGGCCAATATCTTGATTGCTGTGGCCATCGTTTGCGTTGGGGCGTTTATCTCGGTCGCAGTAGGTGGCGGGGTCACAGGCTCGGTAGCGGCCCGAGGCGTCGTTGTCGCGCCTGCACAGATGGCGGGTGCCTGGCTGGGGGCGTGGCTGTTTAACGTTCTCCCAGGAAACTTCTTCAAAAAGTTCTCCCTGATCATGTTGATCATTCTGGGATTTATGGTGGCGATTTTTTAGACCGGTTTCGCTAATTCTAGTGGTGTTTCGGCGATCTGGGTCGCGCTGTGCGGTTCAAAGAAATGAGTTAACGCATGACAAAAATCACGAATTCTTCTGGGGCGAGACGATCCACCAGGCGTACCTGATTGCTCATATGCGTGCGGCAAAAAGCGAGAAAGTGATCCGGATCGGCGTAGTAAAGGGTCTTCTGGCGCTTGGGGGCGTGCGCACTTAACATGTTAAAACCGAGCGCCACCCGTGTTTTGGACCAGAGCTGCAGCAAATTTTCTTCGACATACTGCCGCCAAAGATCCACATCCGCGTTCAAATTGAGGTTGTAGGTGCCGGAGATAAACGAGAAATCGGCATCATGGGTGGCCTCATGGCTGTGGATCCATACGGCGCGTGAATCGGATATGTTGGCGCGCGCCTCGTCTAACATCCCAGTACTGATATCATAGCCGTAATAGTGCGCGTTCTTGAAAGCTGGAAGATCACGGTAGGCCTCGAACATGGCGCCGTATCCGCACCCCAGATCGTTGACGCTGAACCCNCTGTCGACNGANANGGTNTCGAACAGTCCTGAGAAAATTTGAAAGCGGCGAAGTTGTCGCTCCCGATCACGCCAGGCAGCGGCTTTGGGGTTTGAGCCATATGTTTTCACGGCCCGGCTGAAGATCCGGTTTATAGGTTCAAGAAGTGTTTTGTCGTAGGGGAGATCCCCGTCGGGTGGCCGGCGACGCTTAAAAATCAGCCCACTCCGGTTTCTGAGGGGAGAGCGTTGCCAGTCCGGCAGTCAGCGCGCCGTCACTCTCCAGCGCTTCCAGCCGGATCAGCGCCATGCCTATATCACCGGCCGTTGATCGGAGCTCGCCAGCATTCTTACCATTTTGCATGATCTCCGTTCCCGGCGCGGGAGTGTCCCCCTCGATGCGCACCGGCATCAGACGTTTTTTGACCAGTCCTCTGTATTTTGTCCGGGCCGTGAGCTCCTGGCCCATGTAGCAACCTTTGTCAAAATCCACCCCATTGAGCTCTTCGAATCCACTTTCAAGCAATGTGGCTTTTTCCACCTCCATGTCCTGGCTGGCATTGGGCAGGCCGAGAGACAAGCGCAGGCGGTGATAGTTTGACACCTCGCCGGCGGTGAAACCCAGGAAAGAGAAGGCGGATACCTGATCTGCAGACATGATGGCACGCGCACCAGCGGCGGCCAGCCGCGGATCCGTATAAACGATACCGGCGGCCATATCTTTCGTGCTCCCGACGGTGCTCGGGAGCCCAAGCGTTTCCAGTGCATCTTGTCCGATGAGCGCATAAGCCCGGACATCCTGCATGATCTCCAAATCAATTTTGGAACGAAGTTTGTAAAGTTTCAGACGCTTCTGGAAGTCTTCAATGCGAGTGGCCTCGCAATCCATGTAAACAGACCCCTGCATGGAGACGGCAAAGAAGTCATGGAGGTATTTGCCTTGAGGTGTCAGAAACGCCCCGTACACCGCCTTTTGGTCCCGGATTTTTTCCATATTGACCGATACCAGGCCCTGGAGAAAATCAACTGCGTCCGCGCCCCCGACGCGCAAGATCGCGCGGTCCGGCAGGCAAATGTCAAATTGTTCTGTCATGCACCTAATATAGCCTCCCTGGTCCAGGCAGCAAATCCTGAAGACCGACGGCTGTTCATTGCAATTTCGGCTGACGTTCTGTAACCATCCGCCATGCAAGTCACGATTTTTGACGACGGGTTTTCCTATGACGGGCGGACCCCGAATGAGCGCCCGCTGGGGAGCGTGGAAAAGGCTGTAGTGGGTCTCTCTGAAGCACTAGCGGAGCGCGGTCATGACGTTGTGGTTGTCAACCGGATTACAGAAATTGTCGAGCTAAACGGCGTCACCTGGCTCCCTTGGGACTCGCCGCGGCCACCCTCGCAGGATCTCTTGGTTGCGCTGCGCAAACCAAGCCTGCTTGAGGAAGCAGAGGCCGAGAAATACCTGATATGGATGTGGGGTAGGTGCACATCGCTGACCAATCCGATTAACCGAGCACTCCTGGAGAAACACCGCCCGGCGTTGGTATATGTGAGCGAGGCGCAACGGCGCGGATGGAAGCCGTGGCGGGCGTTCCCGGAACAGGTGATCGAACCCGCTATTGGCCGCGTATTTCGGGAGAAAGAGGCCGATGGTGAAGAGCCGTCGCCGCTGGCTGTCACGACAACACATCCTGTCCATGGAATGCGGGCGATCATCCGCATGTGGACGGAGAATATCAGACCTTTATGTCCAAAGGCCGAATTGCATGTCTATTCTGCTGTACTTGCCAAGGCCATGGAGACGTCGGAACCGGATCTCAAAATAGCTGCCGTTTATGAAGATATCCTGGGTTCTTTAAATTCCGGGATCCAGATCAAAAGGCCGCTGCCGGACCAGGAAATGGCCAGCGTTTACCATCGGGCCAAGGTTCACTTATATCCCGTCATTTCCAGAGAGGTCTATTGCGGGACGCTGGCGGAATCACAAGCGAGTGGATTGCCTGCAGTGGTTAATGCCGCTGGCGGGCAGGCCGGTGCCGCCAGGGTGCGTGTGCGCAATGGTCAAACCGGCTATCTTGCACCCGATGAGTCTGCCTTCGTCAATTTAACGCATGAAATATTATCTGAGGGCAGCGGCATATACAGGACGCTTCATCGCGATGCACTCGCATTGCAGCGGCAGCGCTCCTGGCACAGCGCTGCCATCGAGTTCGAAGCCGTTTGGAAATAGCGTGATGGTACGAGTTTAAGTGGAGACAGGACAACGTATGAAGCTTCTTTTTGTCACATCGACCCGGGTCGGGGATGCCATCCTCTCCACCGGCTTGCTGCATAAGTTGATACGGGACAATCCAGATGTCCGGGTGACCATCGCTTGTGGACCTGCGGCAGCGCAACTGTTTGAGGCAGTTCCAAACCTGGATCGGATTATTGTGCTCGATAAAATGTTGTTTTCATTGCACTGGCTCCGGCTTTGGTTGCTCTGCGTCGGTTCGCTCTGGGACTTGGTTGTCGATCTCCGGAATGCGCCAGTGACCTATCTCTTGCTCCGGCGCAAACGGCGGGGAATGACGCGTGAAGGGGGCGATCAGCGGCGGGTGCAACGTCTCGCCCGCGTGCTGGATTTTGAAGATGTGCCGGCACCCCATTTGTGGACAAATCCGGTAACAGATGAAGCGGCGCGCAGGCTGGTATCTGATGGACCCCCAGTGCTTGCCATAGGGCCGACAGCCAATTGGCGGGCCAAAACCTGGCGACCGGATCATTTTGCTGAGTTAATTGGCCGGTTAACCGGTCCCGGCGGCATTTTGCCTGGTGGCCGGGTTGCCATCTTCGGGCGGGATGACGAGCGCCCGATGGCGCTGCGACTCATTGATGAGATCCCCGGTGAACGCTGTATTGATTTGGTCGGTAAGCTAGACTTGTTGACCGTTTATGCCTGCCTTGCCCGGTGTGATTTCTATGTTGGGAACGACTCTGGCCTGATGCACTTGGCGGCGGCTTCCGGTCTTCCCACACTGGGTCTTTTTGGCCCGACCCAGGAAGCCCTCTATGCTCCCTGGGGAGAGCATACAGGAATTGTTCGGACCAAAATTCCGTTTGAAGAGATTTTTCCGGCCGAGTTTGACCATCGAACGTCGGACAGTCTCATGGATAGTTTGACGGTGGACATGGCCGAACAAGGGGTGCGGGATCTATGGCGCCGATGCCAGGAGGCGGCGTGATGGCACCGCCCTCCAGCACTACGCTCTCGGCGGTTGTGAGCGTCCACAATGAAGAAGACAAACTGGCCGATTGTCTGAAATGTCTCTCTTTTGCCGACGAAGTGGTTGTCGTGCTGGACCGCTGTATGGACCGGTCCGAGGAAATCGCCCGCGAGCTGGGTGCCGTCACTCATCTCGGCAGCTGGGAGCTGGAGGGAGACCGTCGGAATGCGGCCATTGCCGCGTGCTCTTGTGAGTGGATACTGGAAGTGGATGCGGATGAGCATGTGCCGCCGGACCTGGCTAGAGAAATCCGCGAGACGGTAGGCAATTCGGCCGCCGACTGGCATGAAATACTGGTGGATAATTATATCGGCAGTCACCTTGTCCGCCATGGGTGGGGGGCGTCCTTTGGCAAAGCAGCCTATCCCGGCTTGTTTAAAAAAGGCGTAAAAGTTTGGGGCCGTCAGCGGGTTCATCCCCGGCTTACCTGGTCAGGCAAGAAGGGAGCCATGCTGACGCAGCGCCTGAAGCATTATGTCGACCAGGGGGTCTCAGACATGATCAAACGGCTCGACAGCTATACCACCGCGCGGGCAAAAGATTTGAGAGATGAGGGAGATATCGGCTCCTATCCCAATAATGTGCGCCGTATCTTCTCNCGNTTCTTCAAATGTTACGTCNGCCGTAAAGGATATAAGGAGGGCGGATACGGGTTTTTGATCGCCCTATTTGCTGGTTTGTATCCGATCATTTCTCATATCAAGGCCCGGCACGAGGCGGATTGATGGCATATATTGTCTTGGCAGATGACGGCATCGAATTTGACGGAGAAAGCCCTGCCAAAGGGCCCCTAGGTGGTGTAGAGAGCTCCATCGTGAACCTGACGCGCGCCCTGGTCGGTCATGGTCACGACGTCTCCGTCCATAACATGTGTGCTGAAGCCAAAGTCATTGAAGGGGTNAGCTGGCACCCGTTGTCCGACGGGCTCCCCGAGANAGCAGATCTTTACATCGCCAATCGTGGAGACAAGTTGATCCCGCTGATGCCCGGAGCCCGCCGCACGGTATTCTGGGTTCACAATCCGGCTCAATATCTGTTGAAATGGCGCTACCTGTCTAAGCTTTGGCGCTTGAAGCCGCCAATTATTTTTATTGGCGACTATCACGCGAGCACCTATCCCGTGTGGGCGCCAGGCGGTCAGNGGGTGGTCATTCCCTACGGCATCTCGGATGATTTTTGTAACGTACCGGAAACCGGAACACCGCCTCCTGCGCGCGCGATCTTTACTTCTAATCCGCTGCGGTCTCTAGATTGGCTGCTGGATGTCTGGGAAGCCCGGATACACCCCCAGGCACCAGGAGCGGAACTCCACATTTTTTCTGGCGCCATGACCTACGGACGAGTGGGGGCTTTGAAGTCGGCGGATATGGAAGTTGTCTTAGATCGCGCGCGAACACTCTCGAAACAGGGTGTGATGTTGCGGCGGCCTGTCCCCAAACAAGATCTGATCGCAGAGTTTGGGAAGGCCCGTGTAATGATGTATAAGGGGGATGAAAATGAGACGTTTTGTCTTGCGGTGGGCGAGGCACAGGCGGCAGGGGTCCCCGCCGTTGTGCAGCGTTACGGCTCCGTAGTTGAGCGCGTAAAACATGGTCAGACCGGCGTGATTGCGGACAATGATANAGAATTTACGGAGGCAGTATTGGCATTNCTACAAGATGATGTTTGTTGGCGGGAGAGCCATGTAAACGCCCAACGGNTGCAGCGCTCNTGGGGGTGGGCAGAAGCGGCCAGAGCTTTTGAGGAGTTGTTGCTGTTATGAAGATATTACAGGCCATGGCAGGTGCAGAGTATGGCGGTGCCGAAGAATTTTTTGTTCGCCTTGCTATCGCNCTCAATNGTTTGGATATCCAACAACGGGTCGTTATACGGGAAAATGNAATGCGGGCACGNCGCCTCCGGGCGGGCGGTGTAGAGCCGNTCGAGTTGCGTTTCGGGNGCATGTTGGATGTGGTTACCCCGTGGAAAATGAAGCGGCAGNTGAGNGAATTCGAGCCGGATATTGTNCTGACCTGGATGAACAGAGCGACAAAAATGTGCCCGANGGGTGANAACTTNATACATGTCGGCCGGNTGGGTGGATACTACAATCTAAAANATTATGAGCACTGCGACCACCTCATCGCGAATACCCAAGATATAGCCATCTATTTGGTCAAAAATGGCTGGGAAGAAGACAAGGTGCACTACTTGCCGAACTTTGTTGGAGCCAAAAAAGCCGAGCCGCTTGCTCGCCAGGACTTTTATACGCCAGATCGTTCGCCGCTCATCGTGGCTATGGGCAGGTTGCACGAAAACAAAGCATTTGATGTTCTGTTGGAAGCCATCTCGCGTGTGCCCAATGTCTATCTCTGGCTCGCGGGCGAGGGACCTGAGCGCGCTAACCTTGAGGATATGGCCCAAAAGCTCGGTATTAAACCGCGGGTTCGTTTTTTGGGATGGCGGGAAGATGCAGAGGCCCTGTTTGCCACCGCCGATGTGTTTGTTTGCCCGTCTAGGCACGAGCCCCTGGGGAACGTCGTGATTGAAGCATGGGCGCAAGGTGTTCCGGTCTTGGCCGCAGACAGTCTCGGGCCAGGCACGTTAATTGAGCAGGGGAATACGGGTGTGTTGGTCCCGATTAACGATGCACCTGCTCTCGCTAAATCTTTGAAGTNGATGNTCGAGGATGACGATCTGTGCCGCGAGTTGGCGCGCAACGGACAAGCCGCCTATAAAATGAACTACACNGAGCAAACAGTCGTCGATAAATACATGGCCTTCTTCGAAAAGTTGATGTCCGGCTGATGTGTGGTATTGCGGGGATCGTGTTGACCGAAGGTGCGACAGATCCGGCGTTGCTGGATCGGATGGTGCACTCTCTCAGTCATCGGGGCCCGGACGGTGTTTCCACAGATGTTGCTGCTGGGTTCGGGCACACTCGACTGGCAATCATTGATCTTGAGACCGGAGATCAGCCGTTTCTGACGGACCGTGGTCATCAGCTTGTCGCAAATGGCGAAATTTATAACTATCTAGAACTCCGCAGTGCGCTGGGCGAAGAGCGATTTAAGACACTGTCCGACTGCGAGACCCCTCTGGTTCTTTTTGAGCGCCGGGGTGAGAAATTTGCGGACGATCTGAGAGGAATGTATGCAATTGCGGTACGGGGGGGGCACCAAGCCGACGTCCATCTAAGCCGTGACCCCTTTGGTATTAAACCGCTCTATTCGGCGATCATCGACGGGGGTGTGGCTTTCGCATCCGAAACCTCCGCGTTTACAGATGCGGGATTGATCCCGCGCACGCTGCATCTAGAAGCCCGGGATGAGCTGCTTCAGCTTCAGTTTAGCACGGGGCGGACAACCCTTCAGNCGNATGCCACACGGATCCTTCCCGGCGAAACCGTGCGG
This sequence comes from Rhodospirillaceae bacterium TMED167, assembly GCA_002170915.1. The sequence continues at coordinate 10,097 of NHHQ01000059.1, forward strand.
ATCGGNGGCGGTGAGGTGACGCACGTGCGTCAGCGCGAAGTCCTGCCTCAGGAGGGGCCTGCCGATTGGTCCGAGGGCGAGGCCCTGGAGATCCTGGACGATGTTCTCATGAACAGCGTCATGGTGCATCAGCGCGCTGACGTCCCNTACGGCATGTTTCTGTCCGGNGGTGTCGACTCGTCGGCTATTTTNGCCTGNATGCGAGACTTGAACGATCGACCCGTCGAGGCTTTCACCGCCGGATTTACGGGGACGGATGTGGCAGATGAGCGCGCCCATGCTGAACGAGTGGCAAAAGCAGCTGGTGCCAAATTTCACACGGTCAATTTTTCGGAAGATGATTTCTGGACGCTTCTGCCAGACATTGTGTCGGTTTTTGATGATCCAACAACGGATTATGCCATTCTACCCACTTACAAGCTGGGTGCTCTCGCACGCGCGCATGGCCTCAAGGTAATTCTTAGTGGAGAGGGCGGAGACGAACTGTTTGCAGGTTATGGCCGCTACCGCAGATTACTGAGGCCATGGTGGCTCGGCGGCCGTCCTATGCGTGCCCAGGGACTTTTTGATGGTGAGGGAATTCTGCGGGCGGCCGATGGCGCGTGGCGCGCACCCGGGGANCCAGTTGACACCGATACGTTTCGGTCAAAGCTCCAGCAAGCGCAAGCGGCGGACTGCCGTGACTGGCTCCCCAACGACCTCCTTATCAAACTCGACCGGAGCCTTATGGCGCACGGCGTTGAGGGCCGGACCCCCTTCCTGGACCCAGAGGTCGCAGCAGCCGCGTTCAATTTACCGGAGGCGCTTAAGATCAAAGGGGGTCAGGGCAAATACCTGCTTCGGCGCTGGCTGGAGACGAAGTTTCCCGAAGCCGAGCCTTATACCAAGAAAAGGGGATTTACCGTTCCCGTGGCTCAATGGATTTCAAGCAAGGCGCGCATCACAGGAGAACTGGTGGCCGCNCAGTCGGCCATTCAGGANATTGCGGATCCGGACAATGTGCGCCAGTTGTTCAACAGTCTCGAGGGAAATCCAGCCCGCAAGCCCGGCCAAATGGCGTGGACCCTATTGTTTTATGCCCTTTGGCACAGCCACCATATTCAGGGCCAGGCTCTGGAAGGAGATGTCTTGGAATGTCTCTCATTGCACTGATTTCAATTCTTGCATGCCGCTTTGGCGCAGGCACGGTTCATCATGTTTGACTGGTTAAATTTACATACGCTGGCCCTCACCCCGGTGGCTGCCGCCTTCGGGGGCACGGGGTTTTTCGCGTTTGTTTTCACGCCGTTGGTCTTCAGGTTTATGGCGCCTGAGAACGCGGCCCCCTCCCTACGTCAGGTGTTTCCGGTTTATCATCGGCTGATCGCAAGCCTGACGATCCTACCGGCTCTTTTACTGCTGCCCGGAGGCAGCTTTACGGTTGAAATTGTGATCNTGTTGGCGGTCGCAGCAGCCGCCATCGCTGCCACTGGAATTTGGGTTGTCAGCTGTCAATAAGGCCCGAGAGGCTGGGGGTACGCGAGGTTTTCATCTGTCCACCGCATCAGTTTCATCCTGCACATGTTGCAATTTGTGGCCGTGACAGTGATCCTCGTCCGGCTCCCGCAATAAGGAGACCCATCATGCCTAAAACTGAAATTACCCTGCCGGATCCCATGTCCAATCTGACAGCAGAGCAATGGGGAGAGATGGGAATCAGCCGGGCTGAATTCGCCGAGCGCTGGCGCACGAGGCTGGAGCGCGATGTTGGCGCGCCGGATATTGGCGCCAGGGCACCGGACTTCGACTTAGAAATTTTATCCAGTGAGGGTGGGCAGACCGGTGAGACATTCCGCTTGTCCTCGGCGCGTGGCCAACCGGTGGGGCTTATCTTCGGGTCTTATACCTGACCCCCTTTCCGGGAACAGGCCGGGCGCCTGAACGAAATTTATCAGGAACTAAAGAACGACGCTGAATTTTGTTGCGTCTATATCAAGGAAGCTCATCCGTTGGATGGCTGGGTGATTCCCAGCAACACGGATGAGGGCATTGTTTATGACAGCCCGGGAACTGATGGCGCGCGCGCCGCCATTGCAACCGTGTGTATGAAGCGATACCACTTTCCCTTCCGCATGGTTCTGGACACCATGGACGATGCGACGGAAGCCAACTATATCGCGGAGCCGGATCGGCTCTATGTGGTTGGCGCAGACGGCACTATTGCCTGGAAATCGGGCTTGGGGCCGTTCTATTTCGATTTAGAAAGCTGGTGCGAGGCCTTGAAGGAAGAAGTCGAAAAAGGGGTCTGACCTCGCTCTTCCGGCGTGATATATAATCCCAGCTTCGGACAGGAGATGCCTCATCAATACGTTAATGCAAGAATTAACCCTGCGGCGACCGGATGACTGGCATGTGCATTTGCGAGATGGTGCCATGCTCGAAACCGTGCTGCCCTATACCGCTCGCCAATTTGCCCGGGCGATCATCATGCCCAATCTCTCGACGCCCGTAACAACACCGTCGTTGGCTGCAGAATACCGGCGGCGCATCCTGAAGGCCTTGCCATATGAGGAAGCGGCGGCAGGTTTTATCCCGCTGATGACAGCTTATCTGACCGATGAGATACAGGCCTCGGATCTGACAGAGGGTTTTCAGGACGGTGTCTTTTACGCGGCCAAACTCTACCCCGCCAATGCGACCACGAATTCTGCACACGGTGTGACCGACATGAGAAAGCTGGCGCCTGTCTTCCGGAAGATGGAAGAGATCGGCATGCCCCTGCTGATCCATGGTGAAGTCACCGATCCAGATGTTGATGTCTTTGATCGCGAAGAAATCTTTATTCGGGATGTTTTGCAGCCACTCATCAATGAGTTTTCTGGCCTAAAGGTCGTGTTAGAGCATATTACGACGCGCCAGGCCGTCGATTTTATCCGGTCCATGAATGGCCGGGTCGGCGCGACGATCACGGCCCATCACCTGATCATTAATCGGAATGCGATGTTTCAGGGTGGCTTGAGACCCCATCATTATTGCCTTCCCGTGGCCAAACGAGAAGAACATCGTCTCGCTCTCCGGGGGGCTGCAACGTCTGGTGACCCCGCGTTCTTTTTGGGCACGGACACAGCGCCCCATACTGTGGGGGCCAAGGAGATGGACTGCGGATGCGCCGGGATCTTCTCGGCTCTTTCTGCCCTGGAGCTTTACGCCCAGGTGTTTGAAGAAGAAGATGCTCTCGATAAGCTGGAGGGGTTCGCGTCCCTGCATGGGCCGGCATTTTATGGCTTAGATGCGAATGAGGGCTCGGTCACGCTGGTAAAGCAAGATTGGCGCGTGCCGGAGCATGTGGACACACCGGACGGACAGCAGATCCGACCTTTCCAGGCCGGACAAACCCTCGGTTGGAAATTATTATAAAGGAGACGGGTATGTCGGACGACATGATCAGAGCCTTGCTGTTAGAGGAATATGACGGAAAAGTAACGCCCACCCTGACGGATGTCTCGGAGGCTGATCTGCCGGACGGCGATGTCACGGTCGCTGTTGAGTATTCGACACTAAATTACAAAGACGGCATGGTGCTCAAGGGTATTGGGCGGCTGGTGCGCGATTATCCCCATGTACCCGGTGTCGATTTTGCTGGCGTGGTCGAGTCCAGCGCCTCCGGTAAATTTAAACCAGGCGACCGGGTGGTGCTCAATGGCTGGCGGGTTGGAGAGACGCACTGGGGGGGATATGCCACAAAAGCACGCGTCTCGTCAGATTGGCTCGTGGCCCTNCCNGACNATATTTCNACGGAACAGGCAATGGCCATCGGAACGGCGGGTTATACGGCCATGCTCTCTGTCATGGCCCTGGAGGATCATGGCCTAACCCCCGGCTCTGGGGATGAAGTTCTTGTGACCGGGGCTGCTGGTGGGGTTGGCAGTATTGCGGTCTCTCTTCTGGCTGAACTTGGGCANAACGTGGCTGCCGGGACGGGCCGTGAGGATACCAATGCATATCTTGAAGGTTTGGGCGCCACGTCTATCGTGTGCCGGGCGGACCTCGAAGAGCCTGCGAAAGGGCCTCTCGGTCGCGAGAGATGGGCGGGGGCCATCGATGCTGTGGGCGGGGTGATTCTTGTTAATCTGCTCGCCACTCTGAAATCGGGTGGCAGCTGTGCAGCGGTCGGATTGGCCGCTGGCCATCAGTTGAATGGCAGTGTCATGCCCTTTTTGCTCAGGGGCGTAAATCTCCTTGGTATTGACTCTGTGATGTGCCCCTTGGAGCGGCGTCAAGTTGCGTGGGATCGACTGTCACGGGAACTGCCCAAAGAGAAACTGGCAGAAGCGGCGCAGGTGGTGCCTGTATCAGAGATTGCCAACTACGCAGGCAAGATACTAGAGGGCCAGGTAAAGGGCCGCATCGTCGTCGATGTTCACAAGTAAAAAGCGATACACGTGACCCNTGTGTCCTCAATTAATGANTCNNTCANCTGTGTGAGGCATACCTCTGGCNCCGAATAACTTGGGCGTTACATGCCCAGGATGCATATATTTAAANGCGGAAATCCTGGAGCAAGNTCATGCTATTCCCCCCAAGGATAGCCAGCTTTGGCGCCGTATTGGCGTTTCTTGACGGCTGCGGTTACGTGGACCCCTATGAAAAATCCGTCCACGATTTGGATCCCGTCTATTGCTATCAGAGTCTGGCGGGTATCGAGTGTTAAAAGGAACCAAATCATCAGGACAAACGCCGTTTGGTGAACTATTACGGACCTAACCCGACCCGCTATGATGCGCCCGATAAACCAGACGAGCCCGCACCTCAGACACCAGACGNAATCGATCATTGGGTGAAGGACCCAGAGCCGGTTCCCCGTCCGAAATCGGATCTTAGAGCTAGTGAAGCGTCTCGTCCTGCCCCAGGGCAACTGTCTATGTCTGGGCCGGATGCGGAAGATGCAACGACATCTTTTTCGGAGCCACAAAGGCTCGGCAGGCTGATCAAGAAACGCGGCACACTGGTGCAGAATGGGAACAAAGCGCGGATCGATCCCTCCAATTAATACCTTGTCTGCAAGGCTCTGTGTTTAATCGGTTTGCTATCCTGAGGCGGTTGGCGCTTGTGTGCCTGCCGCCAGCAGGCCGTCTTCGAGGGTTTGCTGGAGGGTCTCTTCGGCTTTCTGGGCTTCCTGCTGCCGCTGCCACATATGGGCGTAAACCTTATCCAAGGCGAGCAGTTCGGTGTGATTACCCCGTTCTACCACCTCGCCTTTTTCCAACACCAGAATTTCATCCGCGTTGATAACCGTGGACAGGCGGTGGGCGATCATTACGGTTGTCCGGTTCGCCGAAACATCCGCGAGGGAGGCCTGAATTTCTTTTTCTGTGTGGGTGTCGAGGGCCGATGTCGCCTCGTCAAAGATCAGGATTTTGGGGGATTTCAGGATCGTTCGCGCGATGGCGACCCGTTGTTTTTCCCCTCCGGACAGTTTNAATCCCCGCTCGCCAACNCGGGTGTTATANCCATCGGGNAGNCCCGNCACGAAGTCATGGATGCTGGCGAGGCGGGCCGCATTCTCAATTTCCGAGGGCGTGGCNTCNGGTCGGCCATAGGAAATGTTATAGAAGACGGTATCGTTAAACAGAACCGTGTCCTGTGGAACGATTCCAATTGCGGCACGTAAGCTATCCTGCTGTACGTTTTTTATGTCCTGCCCATCGATCAAGATGCGCCCCTGGGTGGTGTCATAAAACCGGTAGAGGAGCCGGGAGATTGTCGATTTTCCAGCACCGCTGGGTCCGACGATGGCGACAGTTTTACCGGGCGGGACTTTGAAGGAGACATTTTTGAGAATTTTCCGCTCCGGATTGTAGTCAAAGCAGACATTCTCGAATTCAAGACCGGCCCCTTTCAGGGATAACGGGGCTGCGTTTCCGGCGTCAGCCACTTCTTGCTGCTCATCCAACAGTTTGAACATATCTTCCATATCAGTGAGGGACTGTTTGATCTCCCGGTAGACGAACCCTAAAAAATTTAGTGGCAGAAACAGCTGAACCAGGTAGCTGTTCACAAGCACGAAATCTCCGATCGTCATGGCACCGCTTTTGACGCCAAACCCCGCCATGATCATGACAATGGTGAGCCCGACGGATATCACGAATCCCTGGCCAATGTTCAGATACGACAGCGTCACCTTGCTTTTAACGGCAGCCACTTCATAGGATTTGAGCGCGCTGTCAAAACGCCGAGCTTCGTGTTCTTCATTCCCNAAATATTTGACGGTCTCATAGTTCAACAGGGAGTCGACGGCCTTTGTGGAGGCCTCGCTGTCCATTTTGTTCATCTGACGGCGGAACTTGATGCGCCACTCCGTCACGCCGACGGTCCAGGCGATATAGCTTCCNACAGTGACGAAGGTAACGAGAGCAAACCAGATGTTGAACAGGCCCCACATGACCGCACACACGAGGAGGATCTCCAGCAGGGTCGGGATGATNTTAAACAGCATGAAGTTCAGTAGGAAATCGATACCTTTGGTGCCCCGCTCCACGGCNCGGCTGAGCCCGCCTGTNTGGCGGTCGAGATGAAAGCGCATGGCTAGTTTATGCAAATGCCTGAAGGTTTTAAGGCCGGCTTCCCGGATGGCGCGCTGGGCGACCTTGGCAAATACGGCATCGCGCAATTCGCCAAATGTCTGAGCTAGCACCCGGGCGCCTCCATAGGCAATGAGCAGGAAGATGGGCACGACGACGATGGCGTCTGTGGTNTCCGTGATTCCGTCCACAGCGAACTTGTAGATGATGGGCACNCCAACGGTGATGGCCTTGGCGGCAATCAAAAAAATCANCGCGATGACGACCCGGATCCGCATTTCCTNTGCATTTTTGGGCCAGAGATACGGCAGCAGAACCATTACGGTNCCNAGNTGGTCCCGCTTGCNCTTGAAGTCTGGCCGGTCGTCCGCAAGTNNTCNCATGATGTTCCCATTCNGACCGCCAAAGCGCAGCAGGNGGNGNNNATNNAATGTGGTACGGGACAGCGATCAGCGCAAGGGGANGNGNATNCTGCTCAGACGTTTCATNTCTCGCTCAGGCTCATACNCNGCCNCGCNGCCAGACGGAGAATTGGNANANNCCNGTCGGCCGNTNANNGACACCGGANCGGCGCTTGGTTTGAGCNTCATCACATCCCTGGTGCCCCCNCNCNGNTGGGCACTGATGCCCATTNGCGCCGTCGACCTGACTGTGTTGCCTTAAAATGTGANCNTNGCCNATGGGCTAAATNTGAAGANCCCNAGCGNGGCAGGGCTACTCGGTGCGACGGATGAGNTGGTAGCCGAATTCCGTCTCAACAACGTCGCTGACANCGTTCGTTTCGAGATCGAACGCGGCCTGATCAAACGCCGGTACCATAGCACCCC
>NHHQ01000060.1 GCA_002170915.1 Rhodospirillaceae bacterium TMED167
TGCAATGAAACTTATTTAATGACTTGACAAGTGTGTTGAGTTATGGTATGATGGTATAATTAAAATTGAAGAAATTGCTTGAACAACGCGGAAAAGCCCAACACCGGAAAGATGATTGAAGTACACTTTTGTGGGACCCGAGAACGTGTCCTCAGTTATCAACTCGACGCCTTTTGATATTTTCGTTAAAAGTGAGATTTCTTCAATTGTGTACTCGGAGAATGTAGAAGAACCCGACTGAAATCTGCCCCTATTTAAAAAATCTATGTCGGCGCCAACGAACATGTCTGCATAACGGAATAATTCGCGCTCGTCTGATACACGGGTTGGAAAGCAATGATCCTCGAAGGTTTTTGTGCTGAAAGCTGATAGTTCAGAGTAGCCACATTTATTAACCGCTCGCGCTTCCGCTGAATTATAATCTGCAATCTGCAATTTCACTTCCAGTCTCCCGAACGCCAATAATTAAAATAACTATTTTTAAAAAGGAATTAAGTTCATCGATATACATGGTTCTGTATAAATTTTAATTTTAAAAGAGAAATTTTAGCATTTCCGCATATTATTCATTTCGAATATTGTTGAAAATTTGANGGGAAAATTGAGTTTTTTTTATGAAGAATGATTACTNAGCGGTTTGCCNAAAAATAGTGTTTTTTAGAAAGTTATTTNAATGTCTCTGATACTTGGCACAAAATCCATCGACCACGACCAATGTTTCGCACTACTGAAAGATGGTTCCCCTTTATTTGTTATAGAGGCAGAGAGAAACAACAGAATAAAACATAGTAACTCCTGTGATTTGTCATCACTCTTCCAAGAGATGGCAAAGCATAATCTCGATCTTGATGACGTTGATCATATCGCAACGTGCATTGACACCAATCTTATACCGGAGAAAATCTCAAAAATTTACGAGTTTTATGGCGAGGACCAGTCAACAGAGGCCCGCATAACAGCAGACAAAATAAATAGAGAATTACCATCATATAGCAATGTCTTTGTTGCACATGGCTATCCAGCTGAACGAATAATTGAAGTTCGGCATCATTTGTCACATTGCGCTGCCGTTTATTACCCGTCACCCCACCAAGAGGGCGCTATATTAAGCGCAGATGGCGGGGGAGAGATAGAAACGACGGTCTTAGCTCATGGCCTGGGAAGAGAAATTAATATTTTACGCACAATTCCATGGCCACATTCGTTGGGACATTTCTACCAAGCGGCTACAAGCTGGCTTGGTTGGGGATATGGAGAAGAGGGAAAAACCATGGCCCTAGCAGGTTATGGGCGCCCCCGATATGCTGAGAAAATAAAGAGCCAATTTATACACGTAAATGACGACGGATTTTTTAATTACAAAGGTCGAGATCGGGCTCCAGAGGCGTTCAACAAACTTTTCGGCACCAGACGTTCTAGCAATGAAGATTTGACTCAAAGGCACCGAGATATTGCCGCATCAGTCCAGCATGTTCTCGAAGAAATTATGCTTAAATTAGCACATACACTTAAGGAAATTACTGGATCAAAACGACTTTTCGTNACCGGCGGCGTGGGTCTGAATAGCGTGTGCAATGGAATGTTAATGCGCGAAAAAATTTTCGAAGAGTTGATAGCCTATCCCCAAGCCAACGACACTGGGAACGCGATCGGCAGCGCACTTTACGTATACAATAAACTTTCAAAATCCGAAGTGAAAAAATACTGGCGTATGTCAAATGCTTACTTGGGTGCTGAGATTGATATTGAGTCGGTACAACTCGCTAAAGACTATGGGCTGGATTTAGAGCAGTCAGGAAACATTCATAAAAAGGCAGCTAGCCTTCTTGCTGACGGAAAAATTTTAGGATGGGTGCAAGGCAAAGCAGAAATTGGGCCGCGTGCCCTTGGTAATAGATCTATCTTGGCCAATCCCTCTATTCCAGGGATTAAAGACAAGATAAATGCGCAAGTTAAACACAGAGAAATGTGGAGACCGTTTGCACCATCAGTTCTCGCGGAAGATTGTTCGTTATTTTTCGATGCAGATCAGGCACTGCCTTACATGATAATAGTGGCCAAATTGCGCGACAGATGGCGAAATAGGCTAAATTCCATTTGCCATATCGATGGAACCGCTCGCGTTCAGTCCGTAAGTGCGTCAGATTGCCCTTCTTTTTACAGTTTAATATCAAATTTCAAAGATTTGACTGGGCTTGGAATGCTCTTGAACACATCTTTTAACGGACGGGGGGAGCCCTTAGTTCAAACCACTAAACAGGCTATTGAGGCATATATTCGTGGAGGATTGGATGCCCTTGTAATTGGCGATTATCTTATCACAGGAAAATCTCAAAATATCTGTGTCCCAAATTTTCATCCGTTCTACCACAATATTGAGAAATTTGATGGTACCGACCGATTACTTGTATTCACCCAGGAGGAAATCGCTCCGTTTAAACATTTTTTTGAAGCAGCAATAAAAAACAAAATAAATCTTTGGATTGTGTCTCCTAATACCGATGAGGTAGCCTCANATTTGCAAGATATCGCAAATCGCCACACTGGCCACGCTCCCATAACATTAACTTCAAGTAACGACTTTGATATAATCAAAGCAGAGCAGTATAGAATTGCCATTTTTCTGGTTCCTACTGGCGGCTCGAGTTTTATTATTGATCCAGAAGTAGCAAAATCAGAAATATTTCCTGTCTCTCGACAGCTACGAGACATAACAGGTAAAAAGATATACTGGGCCGATCGTTTAGGAGGTGTAACAGATATGGAATATTTTTTAGACTTCAACTAACCACCAATTTAAAGGGTTTATATTCTGCACTAGTTAGCCATCTCAACGGTTCGATTCATAACTCTCAGATTTGAATAATGGTAAAATTTACCCATGTTAAATTTGGTGGATGCATTCCGCGTAAAGAGGTCTTTGATTACNTCTCCGGAGGCCATACCCGTACCCACCGCCTCCCGCGTCCCCTCTCGTAGCACCCAAGTCTTGATCGCGTAGTCGATCTCCTCTTGAGCGACATCGTTGAAAAAGAAACGCATTTTTGAGCTTCGGATAGAGATTTCTTCGGGTAACACTTGGTAGGCGTGCTTTTTGGCACCAACAAAATCAAATGAAAACTCTCCAGTAAGTTCGTGTTGATAATTGGTGGGATTAAATTTTCGTAACTTACTAAACGAAATTGCCTCACTTAAATAATCATTTATCAGGGTACCAAGCCACCCGTTGTCGCTTAGATAGAGCGCGGTCGCCTCCTGTAACGCGTCGTGCAACTCATCATTGCATTCCAGGTAACCCATTGCCCGATGCATCAATAATTCGTTGCCACCTAATTCTCCAGAACGGTGTCTCTCAACGAACATTGGATCACGGGTACGTTCTGTTAACGTATCACGGTCAACATGTAATGGCTCTAGCGTCTTGGCACGGAAAGACTCGATAAGTTTTTGTAGTCCAGGATAGCGTCTCAAAACTTTGGTTCTCAAAACCTCTAACATATCGAGTGGCGACAGCCCCAACCGCCGCACGAGTCCAAAGATTTCAATAAAATAGTCACGGTCTATGTAAATCTTGATCAAGAGGTTCATTACCCGGCAGTCGAGCCACTCCTCAAAACTTAACGAATTCGTAGCAACGACAATTTCCTCAGTTTCCGCGCAGGAGATTTTCAAATGCCCGATCTCGTAAGTACCGATACATCCTACTAAAACCCGATGCCGTTCTTCAAATTCATAGAGCTTTTTTTGTGCTGGCAAAGCTAGGGGCGCACCTTTTAGAAGGGCTAGCTGATGGACGTTGACGACATTCATTCCGAGCGTGTCAACGACGTCTTTGAGCGATTGATAGTGTTTATCTTTCGTATCGCCAGGCAGCCCCACAATCAGCTCAGTGAAGCACTCTGTGAAGTCACTTAGGTGATCTGGTGACCCGACAAGTGAATTAAATCTCTCCAATGGTAAATTTTTACGTTTGATGAGCTTCAAAACCTCATCATCAGTCGATTGCATTGACGCAGCAAATTTCAGAATTCCATGATCGCGGCCGTTAATAATTGAGACGACCTCCGCAACACGTTCTGGCTGGCTTTTTCCGGGGGAGCCTGTGATAGCTTTTGGCCACTTAAACCGATCAATCACAGCACGAAGGATTTTAGCAACCGCAACATCTTCCTTATACATTCCAAAATTGAGATCGGCGATTATTAAATCAGAGGCCGCCTCGATTCTCTCTGCAATATACGTAATTTCACGTTCAATGAAGTTTAAATCACGCCGAACATTTCTATTTCGTAATTCGTGGAAATCGGTGCAGAAGGTACAACTGTAGGGGCAGCCGCGGGAGAACTCGACCAATGGTCTTAGCCCTTGTGCAAAAAATTTATCCAACAAACCTGTTGTATAGGGCGATGGTAAATCTGATAAATCCGTNACACGATAATCTGGTCCTTCAATAATGGTGTCGTGTACGAGATATAAAAGGTTATTTACTTTTACTCTTTCGTCGCGCACTCGGCCTGAGTCAAACTTGTGTTCAAAAAGTTTGGACAACAAATCACAGAAAGCTATTTCACCCTCATATTTAATATAAAAATCAACACAATCATGGTCTTTGAGAAATACCTCGCGCCCCTCTTTGGTGATACATATGTTCGGACCGCCCATGACGATGACTGTATCCGGAGAAGCTTCTCGAACGTGACGAGCAAACAACAAACTTAAATTGAGATTCCAGGCGTAGTTACTCAGACACAATACATCTGGCATACGACCTTCTAGCGCCTGATTGAGGTCATCTGGAAATTTGAATAGCTCAATGTTAAACCTCCCCGCAAACCGCGAGGCAACCGTTGCTGCAATACTTCCGATGCCAAGCGGAAAAGTATCCGCATTTGTGATTGTACCGCAATGAGTTAAATCAGCAAAATAGATAGTCCTTCGCATGTAATATACAGTATTCTGTTGTTCCAAGATCTTCAGTATGTAAGCGGATTATATCTTTTTCCAACCAACAGGCTCGTTTTTTAAGTTGTAAAGACTAGGTATCCAGCGGGAGTTAGAGACATCAGCGCAATACCAACCAGTTTCAATATAGCGACATGAAATTCTAACTTTAAATTGTTATAGGTAAGTCCAAATTACGCTATGCTCAAAAGGATAAAGCGCAGAAAGTCGTCCTCGTATCAACATTAAATTTTGCTCTGGTTGCAGTGGATATGATCCCAATGGAGAGAATAAAAAACGTGTCAGATTTTTCGAAAACTCTCTTTGCATTTTATGATCTCGCAGTCTCCCCCATATCTTTCGATTTTGTGAGTTTCATAATTTGTGCCGAACAAGCTCGTGTGGCGGCAAATGCCCGCAGTATCCATTTCGTCATAGTCCCATTTGAAGACNCGGGGGGTCACCACGACAACGAACAATTCGATTCAATCCACGGGGATTGGCGGTTACGAAATGTCGTCGTTCCGTTGTGTAACCTGTTGCCTGCGACCCAAGAAATTACCCTTTGCAGCACCAGAGATTATGCACACCAAATTTATGATCTCTTCGCATCGCACATATTCCCCAAAAACTATACCGTAGCCAACCCCGTGGAGAGACACCACACGGGTTGGTCTATTATAGCTGCTCATAGGGGCCAAAACGTACAGTGCCTGAAGGCTTCAGACCAGGCCCGCACTTACGCCCGACAATGGATAGATCAGCATGCCGAAGGCAAGAAAAGTGTGGCGATTACGCTCCGGGAGGCGCCGTTCGGCAAAAACCGCAACTCGGATATCAAAGAGTGGGCAANTTTCTCAGGGTTACTCGTTGATAACGGCTACTATCCAATACTTTTNCGGGATATCGACACCGCGCTTGATCCAACGCCAGATGAATTTAAAGATATTTCTGTGTTCCCGGAAGGCGTCTTTAATCTGGAACTTCGTATGGGATTGTATGAGGAGTGCAACTACTGTGCTTTCGTCGCAAACGGTCCCGCCCAAGTCTGTTGGTACAATCCAAACATTCATTTTCTCTACCAAGTGACCGGTGATTGGTTGGAAAATCATCCCACGCCTTTTAATAGGATTGGCATCGACTTTGACGAAACGCCGCCTGTCGCTAATTTTTTCCAGCGGTGGATTTGGAAAGAACAAAGCGCAGAAAATTTGTTTGACGAGCTTACGAAACTAGACAGTGATTTGACACGCAGTATGGAAGATGGTTCGCATGCATCTAAACTGCGTCCAATTTCCGAAAACAAAATACCCCTCGTACAATTATCGGAGAGGTACCTAAATTGGGCCAGCAGAACCTTCTTTACATCACTCGAGGAACTCTCCCTTTCCCAGGAATGCGTAAATAGTCGCACTCAGCATTACATGGAGGATAAAGAACGACTGCTTTATCTATTTAACGCTGCCCTCCAGGCAAAAGACTTAGAAAAAGCGGCCCAGTATTTGATTTTAGCAGAGGATAAATTAGGTGTGAGCGGCGACCTACATGTACAAATGGCCGTGCTCAATGAAGCGCAAGAAAATTGGGAGGTCGCAATGAAATGCTACCTCTCGGCGATCGAGCTGGGGAAGAAAGATGTGTCAATTTTTTTCAGGCTGGCCAATACTTACTCAGCTTTAAATCGATTGGAGGACGCCCAAGAGATTTACGAGACCATTATTCAGAAAGGCGGTAAAAGCATTAAAGTTACAATAGAACTTGGGAAAATTTATGAAAAGACAAAGTCCGTTGAATTTGCTCGCCAGTTTTATGCTGACGCCATAAATATGGGTATNGTTGACGATATCATTTCCGAGAGAGTAACAGCGCTTTCGTAAGAGGGTGTTTATTTTAAACTGCGAAGTTAACGATCACGTGTATCAGTTTATAAAAACCAATTAGCATATTCAGAGATACAGATGCAGCATGATAATTCTCTGCACGCTTTCTATGATCTTAGCGTATCCCCCCTATCCTTCGACTTCATCTGTTTCCTCGTTGAAGCAGAGCGGCATCGTCGCGTCTTCAACCTTGATCGACTCAGCATTGTCGTAGTTCCCGAGAACGAACAGTTGAACCAAGGCCCTAGACACCACAACTCTCAGAATAAAAAATGGCGTCTAGCGAATTTACTNACGCCCTCTTGTTGGTTGCTGCCCTCGTGCAAAAATTTGAGTGTTTGCGAGGACAGAAACCATGCGGAAGCGATCGAGACCAACTTAGCCACTCATATATTTCCTAAAAATTATTCAGTCCAAGAACCCGTAGCGCATCACCATACCGGACTACCCGTGCTCGCATCACACCAAGGATATAACCTTCAATATTTAAAATCATCTCCTCAGGCCCGATCCTACGTTCGTCAATGGCTTGACCGGCACACTGACGGGAAGAGAGCAATAACACTGACGTTAAGAGAGGCGGCGTTTACGCCAAAACGAAATTCAGATTTTCAAGTTTGGGCAGGGATTGCCCAGCGACTTAAGGAAAAAGGATTTTGTCCTATTATAGTTCGGGACACCGATACGGCTCTTAATCCAGAAACTACCGAACTGGAGGGCATAGACCAGTTTCCAGTTGCTGCATTCAATCTAGAAATGCGGATGGCCTTGTATGAAGAGAGCCATATGTGTGCTTTCGTGAGTAATGGTCCCTCCACCCCCTGCTACTACAGCCGCGATGTGAAATACGTCTATTTCGTAACCGGTGAATGGCTGGATAAAAACGACCCAACTTTCCATCGTGTGGGGATCGAGTGGGGATCAACACCTCCGTTTGCCAACGAATTCCAACGGTGGGTGTGGAAGGAACAAGACGTTGGGTCATATGTGCAGGAAATTGTCAGCCTCGACGAACATATTTGCGCCAGTTTTGTGGAGAACGAGCCGACCACTTTACTTGACCCCATGTTCGCGAACAAACGCAACGGCTATTATTTTGCCGTGACGATACAAAGCTGGTGTCGGGGACAAGGGGACGATGTAAGGCCTGAAATAGCTCTCGCCTTAGAGGCTCTAAAAACACTCAGTCAGAAAGATATCAAAACACTCAGTCAGGAAGATATATCTGAGGCCGAAATATTAAACCTGCAGGGAAATTTTCACCAAATGGCCGGAAATCACGCGGCTGTAGTAAATTGTTATACGC
>NHHQ01000061.1 GCA_002170915.1 Rhodospirillaceae bacterium TMED167
CTCCATCCAAAACCATGACCGGTTTAGCCGTATTCAGTGCAACTCCCAGCCCCATGCCGGACGCACAGCCCATGGATCCGACCTGATACAGATGGGCGTTACGGTCCGCGATGGTGAACAGTTCACGGCCACATTTGCCAGTCGTTGCGATGATCGCCGTATCTTTCGATGCAATGGCCAAGACAGTCTCCAATAAGCCATAACGGTTCGGCCTGTCTCCGCCCTTTGTTAGGTCCTGATAGGTTCCGCCGGAGGTCATTATCACAGCCTGATCAACCAGGGGTTCATCACCTACAGTTCCCTTTTCCATTACGAGGCCAAACGGAAGGTCAGAAATTGATATTTCGGTCTCCACTGCATCAAGAATGGCGGTGATCTCGTCGGGCATTCGCGGAAACGTTAGGCTCCTGATGCGCATCGTCTCTAGGAGGGATTGTGTGATTTGGCTCATCAATTCGTGCTGAGGTTCATCTTTCACACCGGGTTGTCCTCGCCACGTAGTGATTAACAGGGTCGGAATGCGAAACGGATAATTGAGCGATGTGAGCGGATTGACGCAATTGCCGAGGCCAGAGTTCTGGCACATAACGACGGTTTTCCGGCCTGCGAGCCAAGCCCCAGCCGCAATGGCAACGGCTTCACCCTCACTTGCGGCCCCTACATAATCCGTTCGGTCAGACGTAATCGCCCGATTGATAAATGGCGTCAGGAATGAACACGGGACGCCCGTGTAAAAATCATATCCCCGCTTCTGTGCAGGGACGATAAAATCATCTGCCTGTATCATAAGAACTTCTGGGCAGCAGCCAGATCAGAACTGTTGTCAACGTCGAGCCAGTGACCTGTAACATATTCGATCCTGATCCGAACATTTTGGCTGGCAAGCTCTTCAAACAGTTCAATCATACTAGCTTTCTCACCATCATCCTGGGCCAGGATTTTTGTCATCGCATTTTTTACCTGCGAAGCACCGGTTACGCTTAATTTGGCCAGGCCAATCCATTCCCCATGGATGTGCTCTTCGGGTACGTCAGGAGACATCTGTGTAAGACGGACATTCTCATTTCCCAGATATCCCGGGTTGAAGGGTTCGCTGCAAATCACAAGGTCGCGGTTCCGAGACCGGGGGTCAGGATCCTTTTCCCGCCACAACGCGTCAATGATTAAAACGATATCCCCATCGGCTTCGACCAGCTGATCCAGGATATGATGGCGGAACAGGATGTCTCCATAAGCAAATATGATTGGCCCCGAGAGATACCCTGAGGCGCTGTTCAGAGACGCCAGTTCTCCGGTTCGCTCATGATCGTCATTATCAAAATATTCAATCGACGCAAGGTTGACCGTTTGTTTCTGGTAACCGCGAACTACAGCGATGTTTCGGATGTCTGCTTGATTGAGCGTAGAGGTCAAGCGCCGAAGTAAAGGCTGGCCGCGAACATCGACCATACATTTCGGGATGTGCTTCGTGAGATCACCGAGTTTTGATCCCCGTGAAGCCGCCAATATGATCGCTCTCGTCTCGGGCGCTCCTTTCGGGAGGTAGCGTTTTTCGGCGTCCGCCAGTTCGGAATTTTCGGCAAGCTCAAAAATATCTTTTACCGACGCGATGGTTCCTTCAGCACCCTTGAGGGATTGTTCTCGATAAATTCGCCGGGAAACGTCGCGCATTGCGGAGATGCCGGCGCGCAGGTTATGATTTGCCCAGATAACCACTGATGCCCCGGCTTTTTCAAACGCATCCGTCGGTACATCGAAGTAGGTTGTCGGGACGATGACGACCGGACAGCGCTGGCCCCATTCCTCTAAAAATGTCAGAATTTCAGCGCCATCGGATTTTTTAGAGTGAATGAGAATACCGTCCGCACCAGCCGCGTGATAGGCTTCGGCCCGCTTCAGCGCCTCCTCCATGCCCCATCCTGAAATGAGCGCCTCCACCCGGGCAATGAGGCAGAATTCGTCATGGGGCTGGCTGTCTTTTCCGGCTTTAATCTTTCCGCAAAATTCGTCGATGTCTGCCAAGGGTTGCCCTTCCCCAATAAACGAATTCGTTTTGGGGAACAGTTTATCTTCTATGCAAATCCCGGCGATGTCCCTTTGACAGAGCTTTTGAACCACGCGTCTCAAATTATTAAAGTTGCCATAACCAGTATCGCCATCTACCAAAATAGGTATGGATGTTGCGTCAGACATAAACTCAAGCATTTCGAGAACTTGTGTCCATGACGCTTCATTGCTGTCTCGCACCCCCAAACCTGCCGACATGGAGAGGCCGGATGCCCAGATGCCGTAAAAACCGGTTTCCTCGACGATTTTTGCGGAAATGCCGTTATGCGCTTCCATCAGAAATTCTAGGCCGCCCGCATCGAGCATCGCTCTGAGCTGGCCAGCTTTGGATAAATGGGGATTCATATTCAGCATTACACAATTGTCATAATTGCCTCCAGAGAGGTATAGCTATATTACCATATGAAATAAAGCCGTCTCGCGCCTTATTATTTTGACCCTTTCCAATTAAGTTGTTGGTTATCAATCATAAATTCTAAAGAAATGCTGACAGAACCTAAATTCACAACCGAGCAAATTGAATGCTTCAAAGATCGGGGTTTCGTTATCTTCCCAAAAGCATTTGATGTTGCGGAAGCGGAGGCCATTCAGGATTGGACGGTGGAACTGATGGCGGCTCCCGAGGAACCGGGCCGACATTGGGTCTATCATGAGACCAGCCTGGTTGACAAAAATCTCTCCCTTATTAACCGCATCGAGAACATGACACCGTTTCACGAGGGGTTTCGAAGACTGGCGGACAGTCTACTCCCATCGGTTGGTCAACTCTTAGGGGAAGAAGCCGTTTTGTTTAAGGATAAGATTAACTTCAAGATGCCTGGCGGTGACGGCTTCAAACCTCACCAGGACTCTCAGGCCGGCTGGGAGGACTATGCCGGTTATTTCATTAGCGTGCTGGTCAGTATTGACCCGGCCACGCATGAAAATGGCTGTTTGCAATTGGCCCCTCGGCCTGAGACCGAGCTCGTGGGGCGGGAGTGGGAGCCTCTGACAGAGTCTGAAACCGCTAAAATGACATTCTCACCTGTTGTGACCGAGCCGGGCGATATCATTTATTTCGACAGCTATGCCCCGCATATGTCTCAACCAAATATCACCGATCAGCCTCGACGGCTCTACTTTGCGACATACAACCGGCTCTCTGAAGGCAATCATCTTGCAGCTTATTATGCAGACAAGCGGAAAAGCTTTCCCCCTGATATCGAGCGGGTGGCCGGCAAGGAGTATGTCTACAGGGTCTAGCTCCCCGCCGACATTTCAATTCGGGGAACAATGATCTGCTGGGCCCGCTTGATATCTTCAGGAAAATCGATTTCGATCCATGGAATGCCGACAACGTCGTGAAATTCTATCTCATCCGCGTGCGCGGCGAGGATCATTGATTTAAATGAGTCTTCGCAGGGTGTGTCTATCGCCCCTGCCTTCACTTGCTGATCCAATCTGCTCGCAACAAATCGTGCAGCTGCCGGAGAAAGCCGCATGAAACCGGGCCATTCACCGATGGTCTCGTGTGATTGCCCGACGATTTTGCCAAAGTCGACTGCTTTACCATCCCGGAGGCACACTTTTACCGGTTCGTCGCCTGGTTCAAATCCGGTGTCATAGGGTACGACGGACTTATCTGTCTCGAAAATCAGCGTGCTGAGCAACGCTGGCGCGTAGAGCACGTCAGCGTCCATGAATAAAACCGATTGACCACGTTTGAGCACGTCCAACGCATGCCATAGGGAGAGATTACTGCCCCGATCAAAACGATCATTCTGAATGAAATTTATGTCGAGGCTTGGTTTCAGCTCTGCGACGGCATTCCTAATTCGATCTGACTGATATCCGACGACAACAGTCACCGAAGAGATTAACTCCCCGGAGCCAAGAATTTCTAAGTGACGTTGGAGAAGTGACATGCCGTCAAACCGAAGGAGGCACTTTGGTGGGAAGCCGGTGTCACCTCCGCTGAGGCGTTGTCCCGTACCGGCGGCTAATAGAATGACATTGAGTGAAGAGGCTGACATCAATTCATGGGTCCTTAAAGGTCAGCCAAGATATCCGCGACTGCGGAACCAATCAACGCTCTCTTGGAAAGCGGAGATTATGGGACGGGGCGCATATCCTAGATCGTCGATGGCTTTCTTGGAACTGAAATACATTGGTTTCCGGGACATGTTAACACCATCTACCGTCGTAAACGGCTCCTTTCCCGTTACCCACTTGGCCCAGGCTTCCGAAATATAGGCGACGGGCAGGACAATGTTATGTGGCACCCGAATCACCGGGGGGCGAACACCGGCGGCCGTGGCAATATGGGTGAGTACTTCGAGCAATGTCAGGTTATCGCCGCCCAGAATATATTTTTCGCCGGGCACCCCTTTGTGAAGGGCAAGCAAGTGGCCCTCGGCGACGTCATCGACGTGAACCACGTTTAAGCCTGATTCCACGTAGGCCGGAACTTTGCCTTTCGCCGCTTCGACGACAAGCCGGCCGGTTGGAGTCGGTTTGATGTCTCCGGGACCGATGGGGGCTGATGGATTGACGATTTTGACCGGCAGACCCTGAGCCTGATGGATGTGCAGAACCTCTTGTTCGGCGAGGAATTTTGAACGTTTGTAGAGACCAACTTTGTCCTCAAGCTTTGAAGGGGTCGACTCTGTAACAGGTTCGCCTCCTGCTGCTTTACCCAGTGCAGCCACGCTGCTGGTATAGACGATGTTTGAAACGCCGGCCTCACCGGCGGCTGACAAAATGTTCGCCGTGCCCGTAATATTTGAGGCGACCATTCCGTTTGGATCGGAGGTCCAGAGTCGGTATTCTGCTGCCGTATGGATGAGTGCATCACAGCCTTTTATGGCGTTTTGAAGAGACGCCTTATCGCCGAGATCCCCCACACAAATTTCAGTCTCGATGTTCTTGAGATGGGACCTATCGCTGGTTTCCCTGACAAGCACTCGGATCGCGAAGTCTTCGCGCGACAAGCGGCGCAATATTGCCGCACCGATAAATCCTGTTGCTCCTGTCAATAAAACCTGCACGATCATCCATCCATTGTTTGATTGCGGCAAAATCCATTATCACGTGAGTGAGCGCCCTCAAGCAATTAATTTGACAGCTTCTCGTGTGAACGTCATTTTGCCTATTATCCTGAACCTCGAATATGAGCAGAACAGTGGAAACACCAAAACGGCAATTAGATATCGTCCTGGCCCAGCCGCGTGGCTTCTGCGCCGGTGTGGAACGTGCCATCGAAATCGTAGAGGAAGCCCTCAAAATATATGGCCCTCCCGTTTATGTTCGCCACGAGATCGTCCATAATAAACGGGTCGTCGAGACGCTCCGTGAAAAGGGCGCTGTTTTTGTCGAAGAGGTTAGCGATGTCCCGGATGGTGGCGTCACCATATTCAGCGCTCACGGTATCTCTGAGAAAGTTGAAAATGAGGCCCGCTTGAGGAGCCTTCCGGTGATTGATGCCACTTGTCCGTTGGTTTCGAAAGTACACAAAGAAGGGCAGGCGCACGCATCAAAAAATAGAGATGTGATCCTAATCGGACATTCAGGCCACCCGGAAGTGGAGGGAACAATGGGCCGCATCAAAGGCGGGGTTCATCTTGTTACCAATGTGGAAGATGTCGACCGTCTCCAGGTTCGAGATCAAGGCCATGTGGCCTATGTCACGCAGACAACTCTGAGTGTTGATGACACCCGGGAAATTATAGAAGCCCTTAAAATACGGTTCCCGTCGATTCTTGGGCCTGACGTGAGAGATATATGTTATGCCACGCAAAACAGACAACAGGCGGTCCGTAATATTGTTTCAGAAGTCGATGTGATGCTGGTGGTTGGCGCCCAAAACAGCTCCAATTCAAACAGGTTGCGCGAGATTGGCGACGAGTATGGGGTGCTGTCCTATCTGATTGACGATGCGGACAGTCTAGACCTTGAATGGCTTGCAAAGGCGCAGATAATCGGCGTGTCAGCTGGTGCATCCGCGCCGGAGGAGTTGCTGGACGAACTGATCGAGAAATTACGGCAAAACTTCGATATCAAAGTCAGAAAGTTCGAAGGTGTTGAGGAAAATGTTCAATTCAAACTGCCACCTGAGATCACAGAAGCTAAATCCGAAATCNTCTCTTTGACAGGGGGTAATTAAACAGTGGCNGTCCCTCTGATACAGCAAGTACGCGTCGGTGCCTATGTCTTAAAACAGTGGGTCAAGGGCACGGCACGCTACCCATTAGTGCTAATGCTGGAACCGTTATTCCGTTGCAATCTTGCCTGTCCCGGCTGCGGAAAAATTGATTATGAAGATGGTATCCTGAATAAACGCCTTTCTGCGAGAGAATGCCTTGCGGCTGTTGATGAATGTGGAGCGCCTGTGGTTTCAATTCCCGGTGGNGAACCGCTGCTTCACAAGGAAATCAAAGAGATTGTCGAGGGTATCATCTCCCGCAAAAAATTCGTTTATCTGTGTACCAATGCGTTATTACTGGAGAAGCGCCTCCATTTATTTAAACCGACACCCTATCTCACATTATCGGTTCATTTAGATGGGTTGGAATCTCACCATGACCGGGCGGTTGATCAGGAAGGCGTGTTTCAAAAAGCCGTATCGGCGATCCGTGAAGCAAAAAGACTGGGGTTCCGCGTCAATGTGAATTGCACGCTTTTTGATCAAATGACGGTTGAGGAGACCACGGAGTTTTTTGACTTCGCGGTTCACGATTTGGGAGTTGAAGGGATTACGGTCTCGCCGGGATATGCCTATGAGCGCGCGCCAAACCAGGATCACTTTTTGAATAGGAAAAAAACCAAAAAGCTGTTCAGAGATGTGTTCCGGCGGGGTAAGGGTAAGAACTGGCGGTTTAGTCAGTCCAGCTTATTTCTGGATTTTCTCGCCGGAAACCAAACTTACAAATGTACTCCTTGGGGAAACCCCACCAGAAATATCTTTGGGTGGCAGAGGCCCTGTTACCTTCTCTCGGAAGGCTATGCCCCCAGTTTCCAGGCGTTGATGGACGAAACCGATTGGGCATCATACGGAACAGGAAATTATGAAAAATGTGCTGACTGTATGGTGCATTGCGGATACGAGCCAACGGCGGTCACGGATACGATCAAACACCCGTTGAAGGCGCTAAAANTATTCCTTATGGGTATTGAGACGGATGAACCCATGGCGGAAGAAATATCCCTCGAAAATCAGCGGCCAGCAGAATATGTCTTTGAAAGCGTGGTGCAGAGCGCAGCTTCAGATTTATCAATCGCCGGTAAGGATCTGGACCAAGAGAGGGGCCACGCAGCGTAACGACCGATCCGCCCTTTTATGGGCTTTCGCCAAACCTCTATATTTCGGTACCTCCAACGGTTTTTTCAGGATCTCCCACAAGGCAGTTGTGCGGCGGATGGCACCGCGTTCATCGACCATTTTAGAGAGACTGTCTGGCAGGGATACGTCTGCAGTATCCACTATCGCCCGGACAATAAAGAAGGAGAGACCGTGTTGCTGTGCTGCGCAACCAATGGCGAGGCTCTCCATATCGGCCGCGTCCCATCCGCCTTTTCGCCGAAGGTCCGACTTTTGCATCCTTGATTTCACAATCGATGGAGCAGCATAGAGAAGGGATGACCTGACACGGATGTCATCCGTTCTTTTAATCTTCGATATTAACTGCTGAACCGCACCGTCGTCACTTTCAAGGGTGGTGTCTTCATTTGAAATAGAGAGCCCGATTAGGAGGTCTCCGGCGCGAAGTGCCGGGTCTAGGGCACCTGCATATCCATAACTTACCAACGTGTCGCATCCAGCCTTAACCGCTATGCTGGCGGCCTGAGCCGCCGCTTCTGAACCTATTCCTGATACAAAATTAAGANGGTCGGTATGGTTAAGGGAACCACCGAGGCAATCCGCTTCGCTCTGAAGGGCAGTGATGACGCCAATGCGTGACAATTAAAGACCATATTCGGGCAGGAGGAAATTGGATTTTTTAAGGCGGCTATATCGCGCAAGTGCCATTAGCGGAAAGTAATCACTGTAACCGTGATATTTGAGATAAAAAACCCGAGGAAAGCCAACCGCGTTGAAGAATGTATCTTCCCAGCCGTCTGATTTGTCAAATTGATCAAGGAGATATTGAATGCCTCGGGCCACTTCTGCGCTTTGAATTTCTCCTGCCGCGATAAGGGCTAAGAGTGCCCAGGCCGTCTGTGAAGGCATCGAGTCTTTGACGGTGTTTTTTCGATGCTCCCAATATGTGGCGCAGTCCTCGCCCCACCCCCCATCGTCGCGCTGGCGTGCTTTCAACCAGTCCACGGCTTTTCGGATATAGGGTTGTGCCATATCCTCTTTCGCAGCGTTGAGAGCGCAAAGAACGGACCATGTTCCGTATATGTAGTTGGTGCCCCACCGGCCAAACCAGGACCCGTCTTCTTCCTGTTCAGATTTTAAAAAGGTAATGCCACGCTTAATGTTTGCGGAGTTCTTATCCTGGTTCACTTGCGATAAAAAACCAACGCATCGGGCGGTTACATCTGACGTCGGCGGGTCAAGCAACGCCCCGTGATCTGCAAATGGCATATTGTCCAGGAGATAGTATTCGTTCTCGGCATCAAAAGCCGCCCAGCCGCCATTGGCACATTGCATGCCGGCAATCCATTCCACGGCCCGTGCTATGGCGTCACCATACCTTTTAGGATCACTCCGATGCATTGCCATGGCGACAACGGCGGTATCGTCCACGTCCGGGTAGTAGTCGTTTCTATATTGAAAGGCCCAGCCGCCGGGTCGAAGCGATTTTCGCTTTTGGGTCCAATCGCCGACGGTATCCAAAATTTGTAAGTCTTTCAGCCAATCTAGTGAGGGACGTATAACGTCCCTGTCGTTGGGATCGGCCTCTAGAACCGCGTGTGCCGCTAAACTTGTATCCCACACGGGGGATAGGCATGGTTGGCAATAGGCCTCTTGTTTTGTTGCGACAATGAGACCATCGATGGCTTTTCTTGTGGCTGCAACACGCGGATCGTCCTTCTCATATCCCAGGCAATTGAAAACCATTAAGGCATTCGCCATTGCGGGGAAAATTCCTCCCAAGCCATCCTCGCCATTGAGCCGCTGTTCCACAAAGGAGAGCGCGGATTGAATGGCCCGGTTGGTCAGGAAGGAGGGGATCAAGGGTTCGAGCGGACGGAAAATCCGGTCCATGACAAGCATGACACCTCCGATCCAACTGCCGGTTGGGTTGGTCAGTCGATAATTTTCCTGATATGGCGGTTTATGGAACAGTTCATCAATGCCAATCCTCCTGGGGTTTTCAGCCACGGGTTTCCGTGCCGTCAAAATGAGGAGTGGAACGGTAACTGTTCGCGTCCAATAGGACACTTTATTGATGTGAATGGGGAACCACGTGGGCGCTAGGAGAATTTCCACGCGGCTGACCGGTGCAGCACGCCATGGAATTTGCTTAAACAGCGCCAAGGTTATGCGGGTAAATACATTACAATTCACCGCGCCGCCGTGGGCTAAAATTGCCTCTTTGGCCTGGCACATATGAGGTGACTCAATGCCGTCGCCTGCCAATTTTAGAGCGAAATAGGCTTTTACCGATGAACTGATGTTAAAATCACCGCCGGCATAGAGGGGCCACCCGCCATCGTGGCTTTGAATTCTACGGATATAATTTGCGAGTTTTGCTTCTAAATCATCATCAATCTCGCCCAAAAAATGGTTAAGGATAATGTATTCAGCCGAGATTGTAACGTCAGCCTCCAGTTCATAGGCCCAATGGCCGTCGCTGTGCCGCCGTGAAAGCAAGCGCTTCGACGCAGCCTGCAAGGTGCGATCAAGGATATCTTCCTGTGAGCCGTCAGACTCCATCGATTGGTTGCCCCTCAGCCCGGCCATCATTTCCGGGCCTTTGGTCTCGAAAGAAATACTGAATAATTGGTGAGTTCCCAATAAAGGTGTTTTCTATCTACCAGATTGCGTTGTCAAGAGTTCAACGGATATTAGGCTAAAGACGATTTCAAAATCAAAACTGCCTTCTCTAGTTTGCTGAGACCAACTGGCTGATCAAGCCGGTCCCACCCGCGATCTCGCAATTTATCGTATATCCTTTTATAGATCGTCATCATAATTCGCGGAGCCAGTGTTTTTTTAGACCCAATTTTTTTCAACACAGTTTGCGCGGAGTTGAATTGCTGGTTTGCGATTTCCGATATCTCAGCGCATGTGCGTGCAACGGCCGGATCGTCTGTTACCAAAATAGGAGGTCCGCCAGCATAACCGTTTTTAACCAATGATTTCTCTGGCAAATACACGTGGTCGCGTTTGGCATCTTCGGAGACATCACGCAGGATATTCGTGAGTTGAAGAGCTTCCCCAAGTGTTTTCGCGAGGACATCACCGTCCTCCGGGGTAATNCCGCAAATGGCNTTTGAAAGCCGTCCCACCGCACAGGCTACCCTATCGCAGTAGAGTTCTAANTCGGCCCGATCNATAATCTGGAAATNCTCAGGCACATCCATTTCCATTCCNTCAATAACGGCCAGAAAATCCGTTTTTTGGAGNTGGTGTNGAGTAACAATAGATTGTAANGNAGNCCCAATACNACTNTCTGGTTTGCCNGTGTAAACNTGGTCTATTTCTGTCCNCCATTTGTTCAGGTCNTCNNGNTTCTTGGTNTCGGGATCCTGGCCATCAGCAATATCATCTACCTCCCGGCANAATGCATAGACGGCATACATGGCGCGCCGCTTCTCAGCGTCGAGAAGCCGCATAGCCCAGTAGAACGAGCTGCCTGCCTTCCGGACTTTTTTCTCGATTTCGCGATCTAAGTAGATCTTGGAGTGGGTATCGAAAGTCATGGTTTGCCAACGGCCCCTGTTTGATTTACCCGCCCCTTCCACGTCGGGTTCTTATTGCACCAAAAGTGCCTGGCAGAGTCGAGTGTCATAAGGGTATACAACAGTGCTGTCAGGGGTAAAAGAAGGGCTTCTATTGGGTTGCGGGCATATAATTTTAGTGTCGGAACATAACACAGGATCATGATGTCCCAGGCAACGCCCGCTGTTGCTATCAAGAGAAACTTTGAACCTATGGCCCGATTGTCAAAACAGCCGGCGGGACGGCATAGGTGAAAATCAAGCCAATGACGGAAAGGGCTAGGAGAGAGGTAGAATGGTGAAGCTGATTGAAGGCCGTCCGAATGACCATGTTCCAGATATCTTTGAGGGAGGCATGGGGCCGATGACTTATGGCCGCCTTAGTTGATCCAATCTAGACGGGCCCGTGTGGCGTGATTAGCTATGCGAGTGCGCAATCATCAATGACCTGATCTTTGTTTTTTCCAGTCCGCCTGCTTGGATCAATGTAGCAGTGCGAAGAAGTACGCATCCACCGGCAGCACCAGCCGTTACGCGGGACGGATTGTTGATCCATGGGAATGGATACAGTTTTTAGAAACAAACACGAAAGCGGGTACCAACATTACTTCTCATGCTGAGCGGCAGTTCAGACGCACCATTAAAGAAATCAGCTTCAACGCTCTTTCTTCGGCATGGAGGATCAATTGTCGAATACACTCTTGGGGATGAATATTGTCGGCCTAGGAAAATAGGAAATATGTCGGTGACCTTCCGCGCCGGGAAATCGCATTTATTCCTTGCTGCAGCGACCACAATTTTCCGGTCCAGCACTCCGGGAGAGGGCGCTCAGAGAGATGCTTGGTTTGCGTATCTCGTGTATTTTGTATGTCGTCTACAGTCCCGTCATCGCTGCTGTCGCCGACGACAACGATCGACCAATTTCCCGGATAATCCTGGTTTTGGAGAGACGTTCGGGTTTGTCCGATCAAGCCCTGCTTATTTCCGGCCGGAACGAAAATGGCGACATCGGGCCAAAAGCCTAATTGGCTGTAATCGGGCTATAGGCGCTGGTTGGCACGCCAAAACGCCCCCCTGGAGAGGGCGAGATAAAGCCAGATGGCGGCGGACACGCTTCCAAAGACAAAGGCCAGACCCGCCCCCTCAATTGTCTCAGCCAACATCATGTGGCACGGCGCTGCGTGGTGACGGCTGCGAGCACTCCGGCTATGCAGCTTCTTGCATATTGCCATTTTGACAAGTGAACGCGTTCTGCGAGGGGATCCCGAACGGTTAATTCTGCTGCCAAGTATCCGGCGATGTTGATAATAGACTGCGCCTCCATGGCCAGCCGTCGGCTTCTCAAGCGGGGGATGAGCGATTGTGACTCGTCAATCAATTTTTCGGTTTTGAGAAGTATTTCCTGTTTAACCTCCCTGAGGCCTTGGCTGCTGGCATTCGCGGACAATTCGCTTACCGCGACATTGTGTCTCTGCAGGCTGTCCAACGGAAGATAAACCCGGTCCAGTGTTTCGAAGTCCTCTTTGCAATCCTGCAAGTGATTGAGAATCTGGAGTGCACTGCAGAGTGCGTCAGATGGCGGATAGTCCTTTTCGTCGCCGCCGTGGAGATCAATGAGATATCGTCCCACCGGGGCAGCCGAATACCGGCAATAGTCCATAAGGCTGGACCAATCGCCGTATCTAAGTTTAGTGGCGTCTCGTTTAAAAGCAGTGATTAGATCAAGACAAGGCTGGATGCTGACCTGAGTATCATCGAGGCTTGACCGCATGGCGTCTCCCCTCTCGTAGCCTGGACGGCCTGAAATTTGGCCCGTCAGGGTGTCTTCGAACAGGGACAGTCTCTCGATCTTCTTCTCAGGAGAGAGCGTATTTGAATCCGCGATATCATCGATCGTGCGGGCGAACCAATAAAACGCGGCGATGTGGGGCCTAAGATGAGCCGGTAACAGCAAGGATCCGACCGGAAAATTTTCGTATTTCTGATCTTTCCCCGAGGGCGTTTCAATAGCTGAAGCTGAGTGCGTGGGTTTCACGGTCCTGATGCAATTATCCGGTGGTTGTGGCGCCAATGAATCATTGCAAATCGATGATGGTAAGTCCATGAGCCCCTGGTATAATTTTGTTCATTCATAATCTGGGCGTGGAAACTATGACAGATCGTTTTGGAAGCGCGGATCGTCGCATCAGCCGACCCGTAGAAATTGGCGGTGTTTTGATGGGCGGAGACAGCCCCATTGTCGTGCAATCAATGACCAACACGGATACCGCGGACGCCGGTGCCACAGCGCGGCAGGTGATTGATCTCGCCAAAGCCGGTTCCGAATTGGTTCGCCTGACAGTGAATACGGAAGAAGCCGCAAAGGCGGTCCCGGCTATTTGGGATAAACTGCAGCAATCCGGAGTATCCGTCCCGCTAGTGGGGGACTTTCACTATAATGGTCATACTTTGCTTTCTACCTATCCGGAGTGCGCCGCTGTTCTGTCTAAATATCGGATCAATCCCGGCAATGTGGGATTTAAAGAAAAACGAGACGTGCAGTTCGCGACGATGATTGAGCGCGCAGTTGAGCATGTTAAGCCGGTGCGCATCGGCGTCAATTGGGGAAGTCTCGATGAGGCAATCCTGGCGCGCCTGATGGATCAAAATGCCCAGTTGCCAGATCCCCGAAATGCCCGCTTTGTGATGCATGACGCTTTGGTAGCGTCCGCTTTAGAGAGTGCCGCCCTTGCGGAAGAAGTCGGTCTTGGCCGGAATAAAATCGTTTTGTCGTGTAAAGTAAGCTCTGTTCAAGACCTTATCGCGGTTTATCGTCAGTTGGCCCAAAGGTGTGACTACGCACTTCATCTAGGTCTAACAGAGGCGGGAATGGGATCAAAGGGGATTGTCGCGTCAACTGCTGCGCTGTCTGTGCTTCTACAAGAGGGTATTGGCGATACAATTCGGATTTCGCTCACGCCCCAGCCAGGGGGGGACCGCACCAATGAAGTCATTGTCGCGCAGGAAATTCTCCAGACCATGGGGCTGCGAGCTTTTGTGCCGCAAATTGCAGCCTGTCCGGGATGTGGTCGGACGACCAGCACGGTTTTTCAGGATTTAGCCGACGACATCCAAGTCTATGTGCGAGAAAAAATGCCCGCCTGGGGCGCACGTTTCATGGGGGTCGAGGATATGCAGGTTGCGGTGATGGGATGCATTGTGAACGGCCCCGGCGAGAGCAAACATGCCAACATCGGCATCAGTTTGCCAGGGACCGGAGAGCAACCGGCAGCGCCCGTATTCATCGACGGTGAAAAGGCGATGACGCTGCGGGGCAGTAACATAGCCGGCGAGTTCAAAGCTATCGTGGATGAGTATGTTGAAACCCATTATGCGCCAAAAATATGAAAGCTTCATTCAATAGCTGGACAGGCCGAGCCTAATTTTCTATAAGCGGCGTCTCTGATTTAGATCTATCGCAGGTCAGATGCCCAGGTAGCTCAGTTGGTAGAGCAGTGGACTGAAAATCCGCGTGTCGGTGGTTCGATTCCGCCCCTGGGCACCACTTTCAAGATACATCACTGACTAAGTCATTGAATTCCAACGTTTCTACGGATGAGACGATTGGAGTGTATACCATGCTGTGTACCACGGAAGTTCCCTACGTTTATAAACGTGATGGTATTTTCTATTTTAATAGACGAGTACCCAAGGACCTGCTGGGACATTATCGGTGTTCTAGAATAATTATTTCCCTCAAAACAAAGTCGGCTCAAGCAGCCAGGGTGAAGTCTGTTTCCCTGGCGTCTCAACTTGATGAGGAATGGCTTACGATAAGATGGCGTCAAAAAGATAATCCTCTTGGCCGCTACTTAGTTGATATGTCTTTT
>NHHQ01000062.1 GCA_002170915.1 Rhodospirillaceae bacterium TMED167
CGGAACGGAAAGGCCGGATTGATGCGCTTGTTACGCTCGGAGACATTTATCGCCGTCGAATGAAGTATCAAGACGCTGCTGACGCTTTTACGGCGGCAAAAAAAAGGGTAACTGTCTTTGAAGAACGCCATTGGCAACTCCTTTATTGGAACGCGGCCTCCCATGAGCGGCTTAAAAAATGGCCAGTCGCCGAGCAGGATTTCCTGAAGGCGCTGGAACTCCGTCCCGACGAGCCTACGATCCTCAACTACCTGGGGTATTCCTGGGTCGAACAGGGTAAAAATCTCAATCGCGCTCGCCAGATGATCGAAAACGCCGTGCGCCAAATGCCGCAAGCGGGTTACATCGTGGACAGCTTGGGCTGGGTTCAGTACCGATTGGGCGATATCGCAGGTGCCGTGAAAAATCTGGAACGTGCTGTTCTCCTTAGCCCGGGAGATCCGACCATCAACGAACATCTGGGCGATGCCTATTGGAAGGTGGGCCGGAGATTGGAGGCCCGGTTCCAATGGGAGAGAGCGTTGTCTCTAGAACCGGAAAAGGACCAAATTCCGGCCATCACCAGAAAACTAAATGACGGCCTGCCGGAAACCTAGGCCGCACTCCGGGTGTTTCATGAGCCACGCCTTCGCGCCTGCAAAGATCAACCTCTATCTCCACGTCACCGGTCGCCGCGGCGACGGCTACCACCTGCTAGACTCCCTCCTCGTTTTTGCTAATCTGGGAGATAAGGTTGATGTCGCAGAGTCGGGGCACCTCTCCCTCGAAATTGTTGGGCCTTTTGCCCAGGGGCTCTCGGACGGAGAAGACAACCTGGTCCTGAGAGCCGCCCGCAGCCTCGCAGACAGCGCCGGCATTAAAGCCCGGGCAGCCATCCGTCTAACCAAGAATTTACCCGTTGCGTCCGGTATCGGCGGCGGATCCGCCGATGGCGCTGCGGCGCTGAGGGCACTGATCCACCACTGGCAGTTGAAGCCGGCGGATGACGATCTTCACCGCCTGGCTCTCTCACTGGGCGCCGATGTCCCGGCCTGTCTCGCCAGTCGTCCCTGCTACTTGGGGGGTATCGGAGAAAAGCTCACGCCAGCACCGGCATTGCCGCAGGCCAGCCTGGTCCTAGTTAATCCCGCCGTTGCCGTTTCCACGCACGACGTATTTCGGGCCCGAACCGCCCCATTCTCCCGGAGCGCTCGTCTCGGGACGGGACCAAAGTCTGTTCTGGGGACCCCCGAAGAGCTGGCCCACGCCCTCTCCCTCCGGCGTAACGACCTAACGGATCCAGCCGTGGAATTGACGCCAGAGGTGGCGAATGTCCTTGCTGCCCTCGCAATCAGCGACGGCATTCGACTCGCGCGCATGTCGGGCAGCGGCGCCACCTGCTTTGGCCTCTATGATGACATGGACACCGCCGCCGCCGCCGCCGAACATCTCCAGAAAGATCACCCAAAATGGTGGGTCCAGGCGACATCGATTCTCGGCGCTAAGATGCAGCCTTAAAGGTTGCCCGAAACTTCCAATAGCCTTACATTATGGTCCGGTGATTTGGGATGTGATTCTTGATCATTCGTTTTGATGGTGGGGCGTAGCCAAGTGGCCTAAGGCACCGGTTTTTGGTATCGGCATTCGGAGGTTCGAATCCTCCCGCCCCAGCCATCGCTTATAGACAAATGATCGCTTCTTGCTGCCATCGGGGCCCCTATCCAAATTTTTTGCTATTTCCATCACGATAATAGAACTGCTTTCCGCCCTAAAGGGGGGGTGATGCCACCTATCACAATCTCGACGAGGTCACCCACGCCCAAATAGATGGAAAGTTTCACATCAAGCTGACATTGTAATGGTGTCCTCGTGAAGCGCAGGGAGAATATTAAACATGATCGAAGAAGCCACGGGCCCGGCCAACTGGTTAGGATGCGATCTGCAAAATTCTGATCGCTGGATTTATCGTCTCAATGACGCGGAAACAGCCGAGGTGAAACAAGCGGTGGCACGGGTGATTGAGCTAAACATCGCGCTAAAAGACATGACGGCCGATGATTTTTCAGTGCCGCTCCTGGCACCGGTACTGAGCAAGCTGCGGAAAGATTTGGAGGAAGGATCCGGCCTTAAACTCTTGCGCGGCTTCCCCACTGACACGCTCAGCAAAAACCACTTGCGCATTATGTACTGGGGGATAGGTCTCCATGTCGGCACCGCTGTCTCCCAAAGCAACCGCAATGACTATCTGGGGGATGTACGGGACATAGGCACCGCGCATGACGGCCCGAATTTTCGCGGCTACACGAGCAATGGAAAACTCACCTATCACGTCGATGCTGCAGACGTGACGGGACTGTTTTGTTTGCGATCTGCCAAAGAGGGCGGCTTGAGCCGGATCGTCAGTTCGCTTGCCGTTCACAATGAAATTCTCGGGAGCCGGCCGGATTTACTTGCGGTTCTCTACGAACCCTATTGGTGGAGCATGCAAGGAAACGAATTGCCCGGTGCGGCGGGATTTTATACACAACCGATCTTTGCCGTCGAAAAAGGTTATTTCGCGTGCCGCTATACCCGCACCCATATCCGCTCGGCAGAGATGAATGCAGATTTACCAGACCTTACGCCCACACAAAGCGCAGCGCTGGATCTGTTCGACGAGATTTGTGCGCGGCCGGATTTTCACATCACTATGATGTTTGAACCAGGGGACATGCAGTTTTTGAACAACCATTTGACACTTCATACCCGAACAGCCTTTCAAGATTTCGACGCAGACGACCAAAAGCGCCACTTGATGCGTCTCTGGCTGAGCTTGCCGAATGGCCGGCCGCTGAGTGCCGGCTTCAAACCGTTTTACCGTGACATCTCCGCCGGCGCCGTCCGGGGCGGGTTCCCGGGGCAAGGCGAAATGAAGTTTCGAACTTTATGAGAGGGCCACTGGGAACAGCGCTCCCCATGTTGAATGGCCACTGATTCAATATGCCGGGCACGGACAGTGGCTCCAGAGCAATCGGTGACAATGACAAGCGCCACTTCCAGAAATATTGACCCGCGCCTAAAAGGGATTTCCTGCGTAAAAACCTGAATGCCCTGATTGTATTTTAAAATTATGTCTTAACCTTTATACTTCACTGACTTAATTTAATGCGATCTGCTAAATTCATGAAAAAGCCGGCTAACACACACGAAACGCTCTCTTCGTCTACGGAAGTGCAATTGGGCTCGGATCGAACATTCGGCGTGGTATTTGCCTTGGTTTTCGGGCTCGTCTCGGCTTTTCCTTTGATAAGCGGGAAACCTTATCATCTTTGGGCTGGCGGACTCTCGGCAGTGTTTCTCGTTACCGCTCTCTTTATGCCACGCTTTTTGCGTCCGCTAAATTGCGTTTGGTTCAGAATAGGCGCGTTACTTCATAAAATCGCTAGCCCCCTGGTCATGGGTTTGTTATTTTTTGGTACTATTTTGCCGACAGGTTTATTAATGCGCTTGTTCGGGAAAAGACCGTTGGCGCTGAAGTTTGACACGGCCGCCAAAAGTTATTGGATAAAAAGAGGCCCAGCCGAACCCTCACCCGAATCAATGAAGAATCAATTTTGAATTAATAGAAGTGTGGTGCCAGTATGTCTTTTCTTGCTGAACTGTGGGCTTTCATAAAAGTTCGAAAAAAATTCTGGCTCATACCGGTTATGATCATGATGGTCATTTTTGGTGGCCTAATGGTTCTCAGCCAGGGATCAGCGGTGGCGCCCTTCATCTATACAATTTTCTAGAGTTCTGGCTTAGCAGAAACATGCGCATTCTCGGTATATCAGCCTTCTATCATGATAGTGCGGCAGCTCTTGTCGACGATGAACAAATCATCGCGGCCGCCCAGGAGGAGCGTTTTACCCGCAAGAAGCACGACGCTCGTTTTCCAGCCAACGCCATAACCTACTGCCTGGGCGAAGCCGACGTTTCAATGGAGGATGTCGATTATGTGGCGTTTTATGACAAACCGTTCCTAAAATTCGAGCGACTGCTGGAAACCTATTTGGCATTCGCGCCAAAGGGNTTCAAATCCTTCCAGATGGCGATGCCGATTTGGTTGNAGGAAAAACTATTCCAGAAGGACNTACTNCGTAANGAATTCCAGAAATACGACAAGACCTTTGACTGGCAAAATAAGCTGTTATTTGCCGAGCATCACCAAAGTCACGCTGCCAGCGCGTTTTATCCGTCTCCGTTTCACGACGCTGTAGTGCTGACCATGGACGGGGTCGGGGAATGGGCGACCACATCGGTCGCGATGGGCTCTGATAATGTCCTGGCAATGACCAGGGAGATTCATTTTCCCCATTCTCTGGGTCTGCTGTATTCGGCCTTTACCTACTACACGGGATTTAAGGTAAATTCAGGCGAGTACAAGGTGATGGGTTTGGCGCCGTATGGCGAACCGAAATACGCGCAAACTATTCTGGACAATCTNATCGACNTAAAATCCGACGGATCCTTNCGTATGGATCAATCGTATTTCAACTATTGTACCGGGCTTACNATGACNAACCGNAGGTTCGACGGTCTGTTCGGTGGACCNCCGCGTAANCCTGAAGANCAGCTGNAACAAAAACATATGGATTTGGCAGCGTCCGTTCAGGCGGTAACCGAAGAAGTCATGTTACGTATGACGCGCGCNCTTGCCCGNGAAACCGGCCAGAAAAACCTGTGCTTGGCCGGCGGTGTGGCGCTGAATTGCGTAGGCAANGGCAAGGTGCTGCGCGACGGGGCATTCGAAAACATCTGGGTACAGCCTGCGGCAGGTGANTCGGGTGGTGCCCTNGGNGCGGCACTGACCGCNTATTACCATCATNTGGGCAATGNCCGGNCGGNTGACGGAAAGACCGATGCCATGCGCGGGGCTTATCTCGGCCCGGNGTATACCCATGACGACACGGAACACCGGCTGAGGGATGCCGGTGCNGTTTATTCAGTTTTGTCGGATAACGATCTTGTCGAACAGACCGCGCANGCGCTNGCGGANGANAAAGCCGTCGGCTGGATGCAAGGNCGCATGGAGTTCGGNCCCCGCGCNCTGGGCGGACGGTCTTTCCTNGGNGATCCGCGCTCTCCGTCCATGCAAAAGACCCTCAACCTNAAAGTAAAATATCGCGAGAGCTTCCGGCCCTTTGCGCCTTCGGTGCGACGTGAAGACGTGGCGGACTGGTTCGAACTGGACGGCGACAGCCCGTATATGCTGATGGTTGCCGACGTGANGGAAGATAANCGGCGCGTCATGACCGACGCGGAGCAAGCTTTGTTCGGCATAGACAAGCTGAACGTTCCCCGGTCAGATATTCCAGCGGTCACCCATGTCGACTATTCGGCGCGCATCCAAACCGTGCATGAGGATACCAATCCGCGCTATCACGCTTTGATTTCGAGGTTTAAGGATCTGACAGGTTGTCCCGTTGTGTTAAACACCTCCTTCAATGTGCGCGGAGAGCCCATTGTATGCACACCGGAAGACGCCTTCCGTTGCTTCATGGGCACAGAGGCCGAGGTCTTGGTGGTCGGCAATTGCTTCCTGCGGAAGGAAGATCAGGACCCGGCGTTGAAGCTGAACTACGAAGCCGCTCTCGACCTGGACTGAAAACCAAGCAATGCACGTCCTGATTTCAAAAAACTCAACACAGAAATTTAAACCAAAAAAAGTGATAAAAAACATCCTGCACAGCCGCTTCCCATCGCCGCGACTGGGGGAACTGTGGGGACCATCCAGATGGACAGACACTCCCGCTACTTCGGGGTTTACGTTCCAGCTGTTTTCATGAACACTGGTTACTGAACAAATGGTGTGTAGGCATGAATACACAGGGCGACGTTCTTCGATTAGAAGTGGATGACGCGCGGGATGACGCCGTGATCGAAGCGGGTTTTCTGCCCGGATGGGTCGGCGAGGGTGGTCTACGCCCAGAACCGCTGCAAGATTTTCAATCACACTGCTGGCGTTGGAAAGACGGCAAACCGCTCCTGCAGGAGGCCGCCACCTATATCAACCCGGCAAAATCGGAACGCCGGAATATACGTATGGCTAACCCGGCACCGGGCAAGCGCACGAGTCTCAGCACTCTGCATTGCTCCTATCAGATGGTCGGACCCGGTCAGTTCGCGCGTGCCCACCGCCACACTGTAAACGCTGGAAGGTTTATTCTGGAAAGCGACGGCGCCTATACGACCCTCGACGGTGAAAAAGTATTCATGGATGAGAACGATCTTATCCTCACGCCTAACTGGGTTTGGCATGGTCTCGGTAACGAGTCGGAGAGCCATAGCGTGAGCTGGATTGATTTCCTAGATGATCCTCTGGTGTCCCATCTCCAGACGATCTTTTTTGAGGTCCGGAACGAACAATCATCCAGTTTGCCGGTACAAGACAGCTCTCCGCTTCAAATCAAATGGGCGGACGTCAAACGCTGGTTGGCCCGACAACCAAACTTTGATCCCCTGGGCCGCCATCGGATCGAATTGCCGTCGAGGCCCATTCCCACCATGCGCCTCTTGGCCGAAGATCTCTCGGCGGGCCGCCAAACCGGACGCAGCAAATCGACCGCAAACAGGCTTTTTATGGCTGCTGACGGCGCCGGCGTAACGGCCGTTGGAGACAATCGCTTCGACTGGACCCGGGGCGACGTAGTTGCAGTCCCAGCCTGGACACCGTTCCACCACGAAACCTCCAGTGGCGGAATTCTGGTTGAGATCAACGATGAACCGGTGAAAGAAGCCTTCGACTGGTACCGAACGCTACATGTCTGAAACGCGGTATATTCTGCCCCTCAATCTCGCGCACCCGNAGATTTTCTTANNCCAGGGTAAAATTAATATATTTTGCCGACCTTGCGACGAAGGCCTATCATTCTGGCGGAAAAAAAATCAGGGAAGTCAGACATGCTGCTCACATCAAAAAATAAGGAAAGACCGTTTCACTGGGGTCCGTTTGCCCTGGAACGCCTACCGCATGATGAATCTGTCGCCAAAACCGAGGCGGCCAAGGACACAACCCCCCGTCCTGTCCGTCCGCCCATAGACCCCGCCAACCTTTTTGGACGGGCCCTTCTAAAATATCACGGCATGTTCGGCGCCACAGGTGTTGTCGACCCGCTGCCCGAGAGAGCGCCGGTGCCCGATGATCTGAAACGGCGGAGCCAGGATGTCAAAGGCGCCGGATATTTCCTGGATGCGGCCGGCATGGGCATTTGCAAAATACCGGAAAATNCCTGGTTTACGGGCGCGGAACGGCTGAGCCACACCCATGCCGTGGTGGTGGTGATCCCGCACGGGCGCACCCCTGAGGAAGACAACCTCGCCNACGCCTGGGTGAACGGGCTGGAGGCCACCGCTGCGGAAGTTCGGGCCTTTCAAATTGCCATTGCCGTCGCCGAACATATCCAATGGATGGGGTTTGCCGCAACAGCCCATGACGCCGGTAAGGGAGCCGTCAATATGGACAGATTGGCCGTTCTGTCAGGTCTTACAGTGAGAGACGGCNACACCGTGGNGCATCCCTTTATGGGCGGTGCCTTCTCNCTCGCCGTTGTGACCACGGAATACGAGATGGCCTGTGATACACCTTTAAGCCCGCGCGCCAAAAATGCGGATAAAGGGCTGGGCTATCTGTTTGGCGCCGGCGGCGCCGTGCCGGGTTTGGAATGGAAGCGGCGGAAAAGCCGACCCACTCATATGAGCAACTATCCCATGGAACAGGTGAATCGGGTCGAACGGCCCACCACCCTCATCATTGACGACGAGGTTCCAAATGTCTCCAAGCGCGCGGAATTTTTCGAGCGCGCCGCCCGGGGGGACTTGGGTAAGAAATCCATGGACGAGCGGTCGCGCTTTTCCTTCAAACACCCATTTGCCCAGGCCATGGTCAGCCTGATCAAATGCATGGTGCCGGAACAAAGCGGCGAGGTTGCAGAAAAGGTCGCAGGATACGAGGACGCATCGGCCAATACCAAAGCCATGAAATCCCTCTCTTATTTCCTCGGATCGGAGATGACCGGNATATGCGAAATTCCACGCTATGCCTGGTATTCGCATCGAAAAAACGGCACGGAAATTAAGCCCTATAACAAATANGCCATCGTCATGCTCATCGACCAGGGGTACGAGACCATGGAGGGNGCTTCGGGTGATGACTATATTTCCGGGGCACAATCGATGCGGGCTTACATGCGAGGCGCCGAGATCGCTGGAATCATGGGAGAACTNTTCCGCTCCTTNGGNTATCACGCTCGNTCTCAGACAAATGCCGATTCCGAAGTTCTGCATGTGCCACTCACTTTATTGGCCGGGCTGGGTGAATTGAGCCGCATCGGTGAGGTGATCTTGAACCCATTTATCGGACCGCGACTTAAAACCGTTGTTCTGACCACGGACCTGCCNTTGATCCCNGATCAGCCGATGGATTTTGGNCTGCAGTATTTCTGCTCNAATTGTCTGAAATGCGCCCGGGAATGTCCNTGTGATGCGATCTCCTGGGGCGACAAGGTTATGTTNAACGGCTACGAAATGTGGAAGCCGGATGTGGAGCGCTGTACCCGCTATCGCCTGACCAATCCCAAAGGCCTGGCCTGCGGACGCTGCATGAAGACCTGCCCNCTCAACAAAGTGGTGACCTGGGAAGGTCCCATCGCAACCCGNATCGCTTCCTGGTGTGGCGTGAATGTGCGCTGGCTNAAGCCGCTTCTGGTNCCGATCGCTGTCTGGCTGGATGATAAATTGGGCCACGGCGTNCGTAATCCGGTTAAAAAATGGTGGCTGGACCTGGAGATGGTGGACGGCAAATGCGTTCATCCCCCGAAGGGCGTGAATCAACGCGATCTCAACCTGGACCACNAGATNGATCCGGCAGAGCAGAAAATGGCCTATTACCATGCTNATGTGATGCCACCGCCGGACTCNGCAGAGCCNGTTCNNATAGANNGGAAAGCTGCATTAAANGCGAAGGNGNTTCTCGAANCTCCTNACGAGGCNCGGGCCCGGGTNGCGNCAGGCAAACCNAAACCGNCTCATTATACCTCGGTGGCACCAAGCGGCACCGGCATGGATCAAGAAAAAGAGTCCGCCAACGCGATCTGGGACAAACCCCGGGGACATGGAACCTAGGTCATCGTTTTATTGCTTGGCGGTGGCCGCGCCGCGCGGGCGCCAGCTTACAACGATACCCGCCCCGCAATATGCGGAGAGTCTGCGGCGTAGCGCAAGGCCCGGAACACCCAGTTTCCAGCGCCGCCACCCCGGGCAATCCAGCCTTCATACGGTGACACATATTCCCAGACAATCTGGCCGTCTGGCGTGACTTCGAAAATCCGCCCCCACAACCCCTCGCAAATGAGGGTGTTGCCGGACGCCAGGCGCTGGACCCCGCTAATATGGGGGCTGTTGAAAGACCACGGCGGATCTCCAACATAGGTCCAAACATCCTCGCCCGTGGCTAGGTCCATTTCAACAATTTGAGAAAATGGCAAAGCCGGGCCTTTTGTCTTGAAACCGTTAGCGAAGAGCAACAGGTTTCCGTTCTCCAGAATCTGGGCGTCATGCTGGCCGCCCCAATGGGGTTCATTGCCAGACCAGACAACGTCTTTCGTCGCCCGGTCGATCATGATCACGATACTGGATCGCCTAAAACTGATAAGATATCGGTTATCCTGCGTGTAAAAGATTGAGTTTGCGTGTGCAAATTCTTCGCGAACGGTGAACGGCTCAAGCGGAAATTTTTCAATCTCCATGTCCGACTGGCAATGCCATTCCCAGGCCGTCTCGCCNNCNGGCGTGATTTCCCNGAAATAATCACCAAGGATNNAGNCGCCATTGANTTCCGAGCCAGGCAANCCGCCCTGAACCCGCTNNGCNGCTTCATCAGACAGTCGCTCGAAACTGATATACGCCGTGTTGCCATTGGGAAGTCGACAGAAATCATGGTGCCAACCGGGCGCGGCAGCCTGCCATACGACATCGCTGTTCCAATCCAATTCAACAAGATGGCGCAGCCCTTGCCGATCGCTTTCGGCCGCGCCATCCGGCACCGACGACGCCAGCAAATGACCGTTGGGCAGCAAATAAGCGTAGCCGTNGGCATTGNCCTGCACNGTCNACTCGTGNGCCACCNCANCNNCCATGTTAAGNNGATACACTTGGTCGTGNACCANGGGNGAAAACAGGGNAANANCCGGCGTGGCCCGTGNTCTGTCGTGATGNACCAGCNCTNTTTGCTGAATGCGCATGGCTTTTTCCCAGNTTTCGAATTATGAATTTCNNATCGTTTTANATCATGGCAGTGAGNCGGANCATTTNCANACCNGTTTCCAATGCNAGGCGAACACNNCAAACTGGAANATCCNATCATGAANAATCNCCTCCCACCGTCTCCCNTGGTCAACGTGACACGAGGAGATNAAATCGAAAGTCTGCATTACGGCCATTATGCCGTGGCGGCGCCGGATGGATCGATTGTGGAGGGCNGTGGCGANATNCANTTC
The DNA here is from genome assembly GCA_002170915.1 of Rhodospirillaceae bacterium TMED167. The sequence goes on from NHHQ01000062.1 coordinate 10,494, forward strand.
GTGACCTACCCCCGGTCCGCNCTGAAGCCCATTCAGGCATTNCAGCTGATNACGTCCGGCGCGGCCGATGCCTNTGGGCTTGAAGACACNCATCTCAGCCTGGCCTGTTCGTCCCATTGGGCNGANCCGTTCCACGTCGACGCCGTCTCTGCCTGGNTGGCCGACCTCTCCTGTACGGAAGACGACCTCATCTGCGGTCGGGACTATCCTTACNACGAGGCAGCAAAAGAAGCTCTGNTNANGCAAAATGTGGACCGCAGCCGGGTGTTCCATAATTGCTCGGGAAAGCACGCGGGGTTCCTAACGACCTGCCGGCACCTGTCTCATGACATCACGGGATATCACGAATTTGATCACCCCAGCCAGATCCGCTACCGCGAGGACCTGTCCCTGGTAACAGGGGTGGATGCTGGCAGCTATAGCTGGGGCATTGACGGCTGTGCCTTGCCTGCGCCGGCGCTCCCCATGGTCGATGTGGCACGGGCCATGGCCCGACTGGCGAGCCCGGCAACACTGCCAGCACCGGAAGCTGGCGCCATCACCCGGCTATGTGATGCGATTGCCGCAGCACCGACGTATTTCTGGGGCACGACAGCACCGTGCACCGACCTGGCGCAGATCACACAGGGCCGGGTCATTGCNAAAATCGGTGCGGAGGGATATATGGCGGCTATGATCCGGGACAAAGGACTGGGCATCGCCATCAAGGTCTCCGACGGCACCCGTCGGGCCGTCACGGTGGCCCTATTCGGCGTCCTGCAAAAAATGGATCTACTGACCGCACCGGAGCAAACAGCGCTGAAAAATCACATCATGCCATCTGTTCTGAACTCCCGGGGCGCGATCGTTGGTGACATCCGACCATCGCCGGAAACCTTCGGCTAGACCCCCAACTCAGCCAGCATCCCGTCCAAGGCGGATTGATCACGGGCCACAAATTCACGGTGGGCCGCAAGCGCGTTTTTAGGAATTTTATCGGTGATTTCCGTTTGAACGCTCGGCCGGGAGCGCATGGCGTCGAGCCAGTCCGCATAGGCCGCAGCCCCGGAAGTCAACCGTTCAAATCCCATCACGTCCAGTCTGTTCAAGTAGGGAAAAAGTCCGGTATCCGCGAGCGAAAACATCTCGCCTGCGAGCCAGGGCCCCGCGTTCTCGAGTCGGGCATTCAATTTCAAAATGAGCGTCCGGTAGCGTCTCAGGGCTATGGGGATATAGGGCGAGTTCACCCCCTCTTCGGCACAAGATCTTTGACGCTGCAACTGGATGGGGTTGGAGTTGGCGGCCCAAAAAGCAGCCATTTCCTCCGCTGATTTCCCGGCGTAGATATGGCGAAAGACCAGTCCCACATTCAGGCTGTTAATCATCGGACTCATCCAGCTGATGGTTTGCTCCGTGAGCCAGCGTACCTCGGCTTTCCGCGCGGGGTTCCCCGGCATCAACGGCGGTCCTGGGTAAGCGTCTTCGAGATATTCGGAAATCACTGTCGATTCCGTGAACAGCTTGTCACCATCGCGCAAGGTTGGCACCTGGGCGGCTGGATTTAACTTCATAAAATCAGGGTCAAATTGGTCGCCTGCCTGAAGATCAAGGATGTTACTCTCATACGCGATGCCTTTTTCCGCCATCACAAGGCGGACTTTCTGGGCATTTGTGGAAAATGGATTATCGTAAAGAATGAGCATTTAATGTCCCTCAAAGGCAATCAACGACCCGAACCAGTGTCTCTGGTTCACCAACAAACGCGGGCCAGCCGGAGGCGTGTGCCAGGTGACAGAATCCTAACTATAATCAGGGATCAAAACAACGCTCTCGGCGGTCACGTGATCAGCGCGCTGGCGGCGTAGGTTGCCCGTTACATCTCTTGGAAATGCTGAACAACCGTTGTCTCGGGATATGTTGGCGTCACCCCATCTTCCAGGCAGGTGGAAATACACCGGACCGGATAATCCGGATTGCCCATATAAAAGAATGGCACCGAATATCTCTCCCGGCCTGACATATTGACGACCCGGTGGAGGGTGGAGTGATAAGTATCGTTGGTCCAACGGGCCATCATGTCACCAAGATTGACAACATAAGACTCCGGCACGGGATCAGCGTGAATCCAACCGGCTTTCTCATCCCTCACCTGAAGTCCGCCGCACGCGTCCTGCATGAGAAAGGTGAGTGTGCCAAAATCCGTGTGCGCGCCACATCCCATTTCACCTGGATCCGGGTGTGCCGGCTGGGGTGGGTAGTGAAGCAGCCTGAGAGTTGCAATCTCATCCTGGCAAAAGGGAGCAAAATGATTTTCTGCCAAGCCAAGCGACAAGGCGATGCCCCGCATCATCAGGCGGCCAAGATCNANCATTTTCGCGTGATAGGCCTCCATCACTTGTTGAAAATNGGGCAGNATGTCGGGCCATTGGTTGGGCCCGTGNCCAAACTTACCGGCCATCACCCTTGGATCGTCTGCCGCACTATGTCGGCCACTGTAAAACCCCTCTTTTAAATCAGGCGGGGCATCGGCATCCAGGGACTGAGCCTGCAGCGGCTCATAGCCTCTATTACACGCGGAGTGTGCAAGATTGATTTTGTTTTTTTCCCCCGCCGGCAACTCGAAAAAAGAGACGCTTTCCCGAAAAACCGCGTCCCGAAGATTTTGGGGAATGCCATGCCCTGTGACATAGAGAAACCCCTTGTCCACGCATGCCGCGCGCAAAGCGCGGCCCACGGTCTCGCGGTTTACCAATTCGGTGCTTCGTAATCCTGATACATCGATAATGGGCAAGGCCTGGGCCTTCACAGACCGTGCCCTCAACTTTTGATCAACCATTGCAGAATTCTCTCACCTGGATTCGTGTTGCAAGAAAGGTCAGTCNNCATCGCAACCTCCGAATATCCCATCCAAAATCGTGGGCCGTCCCGCTCTTCTCAGCGTCTCTTTTTGAGACACCTGAGCTAATTGCAGATAAATTTGCGCAGGAGCGCCTCTTTATCCAGCTCCTCGAAACCAAGCCCCCACTCACCGAGACAATTCCGCTCCATCCATCCTTCAAGGACCTAGTAAAATTCGGTTGTCCGCTAAATAAGACTGTGCCGCCACCCCGGGAGATCGGTCGACTGACCCCGATTGGTGACAGAGGCACGCCGGCCAGATGGAAGATCCCCGCCTTCTGACCCAGCACCAAGCGTATACCCCGCCGATCCTGGGGGGTTCTTCAATCATCTAGTTGACGCCGGTCAATAACGTCGTCGTTTTCCTTAAATTCATTCAAGAATGCGCGTCTCGTCTCCCTAATCCCCAATTTTGCGAACCTGTGTTAGACTTGAATTCAAACCGCATATTTATCAATAAACTCGCTTTAAGAGTAATAATATTTACTTATAATTTTTTTAATAGCAAAATAAACGAGGCCCATGGGCCAGTTCAGCCATGAAAAAATTAAGCTTCATTCAGTCTCTTGGCCTAATCCTTNTGGTTTTTGCGGGTTGGGATGGTTTGCGGCTGAACCGCGCGCAGAGATATGCCGTTTCACGAAGGTAAGTTGCTCGTCGCTGATCCGAAAATGCCCGGCCCTAGATTTACCGGAACAATCATATTTCTATGCCGCCACTCTGCAAACGGTGCGTTTGGGCTTATTCTTAATCGGCCTGCCGGCATGCTCTCCTTATCTGACCTTTCCAAATCCCTGGGCGCCGATGGAACCTTCATGGCGCAAGACATCCCGTTTCGGGTCGAAGGCCCTGTACAATTTGAAACAGGATTTCTGATATACCCGTCTTCCGAGCCTGACCCCAAGCAGATNTGNNGCCATCGTGGGGTCGCGGTCAGCGGCCATCGCGATGTGGTTCGCACCCTTATGACGGAATAGGGGGACCAGACCCGCAGGCCGGTTCTGTTTTTTTGGGCATACCGGCTGCGGGCTTGTATAACTTGACGGCGAGCTAAAGCGTAAAGACTGGCTGATCGCGCCANCCAGCCGAGANTTTCTTTTTGATCCGGATTTAAANACTTTCTGNCACAAAGCGTGGGCTCGAAGAGGGGTCGATCTGTAANCCTAGTTTGAGGTATTTGGCCAAATTTGATAGGCTGTAGGGGCGATTGGAAGCGGCTCAAGCCACGCTGGAAAGTAGAAATTACCATCCGGCAGATGTTAGGGCCAATGAACGGAAAAAAATTATCAATCGTACGGGAAAATAGCAGTGTTGTGAGGCGACAGGAGGTCGCCATTTCATGCCACTCGAAGCGTTCAGTCCGACAGCCAGTGTTGTGGGCATACTCACCGGTGGCGTCACTGCAGTGGACCGGTCTTTGCTNTTGANGCAAGGAACNGCCCAGACGCGAGCGGCTAAGAGCATTCAAACTAATTTTAGCTCTCGCATTGATGCAGCACTCGCCAAACTTAACAGTGCCNCCNCCACACCNCTCACNGANGCNCTNCGNCNAGANCAGGCNNTTNTNACGGGCCGGAAAGAACGCCTNAACGANTCAATNGATGTGGTCAATAAATCCNTGGGCCAATTCNAGTATTTAAAAAATCACNTATATTATCTNNGNTCGCAGATCACNGCCCTNGAGANNGGCANCATCANCGCCTCNGCACTGGCAGAGGACTGGGATAANAAGCTTCGAAAGATTANCCAGCTNATTCTGGCNGCAGANCACGCGTATAAAGATGGNNNTCAATATTANCANAANAANCTNATTTCNGCGGCNTCGCGGNCGAGCTTTCGNCCGCAAAGTTTTTTTGCNCCCTATAATTCAAATGGNGACACGNTCCTNATNAGTGGNGTCTATCTNGGNGTGGACTATTTCCTCACCGAGACCAGCCCNGGCANNGAATTTTGGAANTCCGATACNGCNCGNCTGACNAGCGAAGCAGCGACGGGCACGCTCACCGAATACAGNTCCTATCCAGACACGCCGAGCGGNANTACNGAAGANGTCACAACCATCAACTTTACCGGGTTCACCGATAACGCCAGCGGCAACGATATCGTCACCTTCCAACGGGCCGATCTGACAGATGTGACAGCCTCCATCACCCGCGGCGGACTGGGGCTCTTGGATGCATGGCTCTATGACGACTTTCAGACATCCGTAGATGCAAACGCGATTACGCGGGCAAAAGCCGACTTGGAGGCGGCCGAGGGCTTGATTCTGAGCACGGAGGCGGATTTCAAAGCCGACCTGCAAGCCCTCCAGTCCCGTTCCACCCTGTTTGATGCCCTAATAGACGGCATCGAAAAGGAAATTAATCAGCGCCTGACAGATATCCAGGACGATGCAGAAGCCGAACTTATCGCTCTGCAATTGGAATTTCAGGTCGCCCAATTTGGCTTTGCGCTCCTGGCATCACGAGGCAATACATTGATCTTTAGCCTCGTTTTAGCGCAAGACAGCAGAACAGGTGATGTGGTGGGTTCAACTACTGACTTAGGCGAGGCTGTCGTCGGCTCCACCCTCAATATACGGGCTTAGTCACGCCCCATATTCCCCAATACGTGGCGCGCGACTTTCTTCATGACAGTGGGCAACGCGTGGTCCCCAAATTTTTCAACCTCACACCAAACGCCCCGGGGCTCGCGCTCTTTGTGTGACCGGCCTCTGAAGACCGTTAGTTCGAGATGAAAATGGGTGAAGGTGTGCCGCACCATACCGGATACCATCTGCCAGTCGGTTTTCACCGGGGCCGCCGCCAGTGCCTCGTCATTTTGCCAGGTGCCTTCCACCCAGTCCGTAGAGGGAAACTCCATCATACCGCCCAGCAGGCCGCGCTCTTCGCGTCTCCGAAGCAAAATTCGTCCGCGCCGGTCTTCCAGCCAGAAGGCAACCCCTACCCGTGTCGGTTTCCGTTTCTTGGGGACCTTTTTGGGGAAAGAGTCTGCATCACCCGCTNGAGAGGCCGCACAATGTTCCCGCCAAGGACACAGGGAACAGGCCGGTTTCCGGGGTGTGCAGATTGTCGCCCCCAGGTCCATGACGGCTTGTACATAGTCGCCGCATCGGGACGCGGGCGTCACCGCCGCCGCTCGCGCCTTGATCGCCCGTTTGGCCCCGGGCAGCGGCTCGGATATGCGGTACAGCCGGGACATCACCCGTTCAATGTTTCCATCCACCGGCGTCGCGGCCCGGTCAAAGGCNATNGCCGNGATGGCGGCCGCCGTATAGGGACCNATACCGGGNAGCGCCAGCAGATCCNCCTCCTCCGATGGAAACTGGCCGTTGAATTCCCCGGCCACCACTTGTGCGCATTTGTGCAGGTTGCGCGCGCGCGCATAGTAGCCCAATCCCTGCCAGGCATGCAGGACGTCATCCAGTTCGGNGGCGGCCAAATCAGTGACCGTGGGCCAGCGNNCGAGAAAATNCTCGAAGTATCCTNTNACCGTCNCCACCNTGGTCTGCTGTAACATAATTTCACTCAGCCACACCCGGTAAGGGTCGCTTTTCGCGCCGGCGCGAGCGCGCCATGGCAGCACACGCTGGTGGCGATCATACCACTCCAACAGAATGGCAGGTAAGTCACTTATCGATCTGTTCATACCCCGACAGTAGCATAAAATTAGCGTGCCGTTGCGTTTGATCGACGGGCCCGTTACCCTTTGGAAATGACCATACCGCGCAGAAAATTTAGAACCATCAGCGCCAGCGTCGAAAAAATTACAAAGCCAATTTTCGGCAAACGCGGCTTCGGAGAAGCTGCTATCGTGACCGATTGGCCGCATATTGTCGGCGCCACGCTGGCCCGCCGCACGGTGCCCGAACAAATCGCTTTTCCCCGCAGCGGACGGACGGATGGCACGCTGAAATTAAAAATCGACAGCTCAGCCCTGGCATTAGAACTCCAGCATCTCACGCCACAGTTGATTGATAAGATAAACACCTATTTTGGCTATGGTGCCGTCAGCCGCATTCAGATCGTTCAAGGGCCGGTCCCGGAACAGCAACCGCCCGATAAAGGATCGACACCAATCCCGGAAGATACCCGGCGAGAACTTGATCAACGGTTAGCTTTTGTCTCGGACCCAGACCTGAAAGCGGCGCTCTCAGCCTTGGGCAGCCAACTTCTCAAGAATTAGAGGACTAGCCAAGAGAACTCTAGGCGCCCTCTTCCCGTAACAGGTTGAGTTTTGCCAGCATCTCCCGGTCTGAGACCACGACCATATGTGCGGTGTCTGTGGCGGAACGATGTGATGTCCAGGTCCAGTGCGGGAGTGTGAAAACGTCTTTCGGCCCCCACGCGATCTCTTGGTCTCCGATCTCGCTGACACCTTCGCCATCTAGCACAATGGCAACGGCATTGGATGTCGTCCGGAGTTTGCCCGTGGCCTGCCCCCCTTTGAGAGCGATGGCTCGGGAGTCCAGCGTTGGCGTCAGTGGGCTGCCGTCCAGGGGATTGCAATAGGCCACCGTCCGTGATCCGTCGGCTTCGGCAGGCGCAGCATCGATCGTCGCCAGAACCTCGGACCAGGGATACCGTAGCCGGGGCGAATGCCGGACCGCCGCCGCAGTGCTCACTGGATTAAGACCGCCGCTTGAAAAAGCATCATCTGGCAATGTTGAGATATTTTCCGGGAAGGTATCGACCGGCCCCATGTCACCGAAGACGGCGTCCAGCTTGGCAACGAAGGGAAGGTCCAGGATATCAAGCCAGACCGCGCGCGCGCCGCTGTCATTTTCGTGGCAATGCCACGTCCAGTTCGGGGTAATGATGAGGTCCCCATCATGCATATCGCACCGCTTGCCATCGACGAAGGTAGCCCCGCCGGCGCCCTCTAAAATGACCCGGGTGGCCGCTGGCGTATGACGGTGCGGAGAGGTTTTTTCTCCGGGCAGAACGCATTGATAGGCCGCGACAATGGTCGGCGACGTGGCGGGCGGGCCATCCAAGTGCGGATTGTTCAGGATAAGCACTCGGTGATCGGCTGCTTCTCCCGTCACGAGATCGGCGGATTTTTCGATCACCGGCACCATTTCAGACCATTTCCAGATGACCGGTGGCGGCACCCTGTTGGGCTCTTCAATAACCAGCGTCTGATAGATTTCCCAGAGAGGCGCTAGCCGGTTTTGCGCGATTTCGGTGAGGAACGCCTCCTGCGCGTCGGGCGGGACCCCCGTGCCATCATCCATTATCAGACCTCCTGAAACCTCGGGATTACCTGTTCGCCGAACAGCTTAACCGACCTTTCGGCATCCTCATACGCCATATTGTCGTACAGCACCTGCATGGAGACTTCATCACATCCGCCCGTGGCGTCATTGAACGCGCGCAATTGCTCCTCGATATCGTCCGGCGTGCCGACGAAAGCGGCCATGCTCTCGATCTGCGACTCGAGTGTTTGCGCCGCAATTTTCTCGCGCATCTTATCGTAATTTTTATAAGCATCCGAAGGTGAGCCCCCGGCATATTCAGACATGGCGTCGGCGATCGAGGCAAAGTGCCCCTCGACGCGTGGCTTGGCGATGCGCATGGCTTCGTCACGGTCCTCGTGGCAATACATCATGACTGCCATCATAAGTTTGGGGTTACCCGGATGACCCGCTTCCGCCCAGGCGTCGCGATAGATCTTCATTAACGCCATCGGATCGGATCCCACACCGGGAATGGCCATAATCCCGTGTCCCATCTTACCCGCTCGCTCGAAGGACGCGGGGGTCCCCACAGCGGCGACATAAAAAGGCGGCCGGGGAGATTGAGTTGGCCGGGGGTGGGTNGTCACANCGGANAAACTGTGGAACCTGCCNTCACATNTCACATTTTNTTCCTCCAGCAGTTTTTGCACCTGCTCGATGCCCTCTTCAAANCGGTCAACACTCTCGTCAATATCCACATNAAAATGCCGGAANTCCTGCGGCANGAATGCTCGGGCNAANCCCACTTCCAGACGGCCGTTGCTGAGGCCATCCAGCATGGCAATGTCNGAGGCGAGNTTCAGGGGNTGATTNAACGCGGGCANGACCGCGCCNGTGACCATGGTGGCCGTCTTAGTATGCTGGCANGCCGCCGTCAGNAACATGAGCGGGCTTGGACTGTATCCCCCCCAATAGTGAAAATAATGCTCCACCGTCCGAACATGTGAATACCCATAAACATCGCAATAGCTGATCAGACGCATGGCATCGTCATAATATGCAGCAGGCGATTTTTGTGATTCCACGACATCCGGAAAAAATTGCAGTCCAAAGCGCACGCGTCCTACCCCCCCCTGTTTATCCGGTATACGGACGAGACTTTATCGCCGATTTTGTGGCACGCGGTACCGACACAGAATTTGAGCCTTTGATGTTCCGGATCATAGAAAATGCCCGTCTTCGCCCAAAATCGGCCACAACTCTCGTTAAGAATTCAACTATCCGGCCAGAGTGTCGTCAAATCAAGATGAAAGGTAAAAGTTATCCCCAGAAATTTCGTATTTTGAGACCTTTGACCGCTTGTCGAGTGGTTTTACCCAATTTATAATTGTCAATATATAGTGGTCAGGAGGCAAATTTGCCCAAATATATAGTTAAAAAGACCGTTTTTGCGGTCGCTGTCCTGGTGATGACCGGGGTGACGGCAGGTGGGATAGCGAGCGGCCCGGCCGACGCTCAATCGTTGCCGCCGGTTGAGAAAATGACGGCGGAGAGGTCGCTCGGCAATAAGAACGCCAAAGTGACCGTCATCGAATACGCCTCTTTGACCTGTCCTCATTGCGCCGCCTTCCACACGGGACCCTGGCCGGCGATCAAAAAGGAATATGTGGACACCGGTAAAATCAAGTTTATCTACCGTGATTTTCCACTTGATCGTGTGGCACTTGCAGCCTCAATGATTGCACGTTGCGCGCCGGAAGAGAGATATTTTGGCATTATTAGCCTGATGTTCGAGACCCAGGATACCTGGCGTGGCGCTGCCAACCCGCAGGCAGCGCTTGAGAGCATCGGCCGACTGGCAGGCATGCCCGCAGAAACCATTCAGGCATGCGTCCAAAACCGGGCCGTGTTTGACGCGGTCATAATGCAACGGAACGACGGCGACCAAAAATTTAAGATTGAATCGACACCGACGATCCTAGTGAACGGTCAAAAGATCGACGGGAGTGTGGACATCGGGCGTTTCCGTGAAGTGGTCGATCAGGCATTGGCTGACGCGCGCCAATAGGCCGCGTCGGGACATGATGTAGAGCGCCGGCAAACCCGGCCAATTTGGTATATATTTTAACTGGGGGCACGGAAGAAGGTGCAATTTACCAAACTCCGCCTAACCGGCTTTAAATCATTTGTCGACCCGACGGAACTGGCCATTGAGCCGGGCGTGACTGGGGTCGTCGGTCCCAACGGGTGCGGTAAATCCAACCTCGTAGAAGGACTGAAGTGGGTCATGGGGGAGACCTCCGCAAAGCAAATGCGCGGCAGTGANATGGACGACGTCATTTTCTCCGGCACCGCGAACCGTCCAGCCCGCAACATCGCGGAAGTGGGACTGGTCCTGGACAATACAGACCGAACCGCACCGGCTCAATTTAATGACTTCGATGACTTGGAGGTGACGCGTAAAATTGAGCGAGAAAAAGGCTCAAACTATAAAGTTAACGCCAAAGATGTCCGTGCGCGGGATGTCCAACTCTTGTTCGCAGACCAAGCGTCCGGCGCACGATCTACGGCGCTTGTGAGCCAGGGCCATATCGGACGAGTTGTGTCGGCCAAACCAACGGACCGGCGAAAACTTCTCGAGGAAGCTGCCGGCATCACGGGCCTCCATTCCCGGCGCCACGAGGCGGAACTCCGATTGAGAGGTGCAGAGACCAATCTGGAACGTCTCGACGATATCATGATCACATTGGATGCGCAGATGCAGAGCTTGCGCAAACAGGTGCGCCAAGCCACGCGCTACCGCAACCTCAACGACCATATTCGCAAGGCCGAAGCGACGTTGTTTTTCATCCGTTGGACGGATGCGTCGGAGGAGATGGCCAAAACACAACGTCTGTTGGAAGAAGCCGAACGGGCTGTGGGGGAGATAACCGGGTTCACCACGCAAGCCTCAACAGCGCAGGTGGAGGCTGCAAGCGGCCTGCCTCAGCGGCGCCAGGCGGAAGCGGAAGCGGCGGCAGCTTTACAACGGCTCTCACTGGCCCGGGAAAGCCTCGCGGAAGAAGAAAGCCGCCTCGAAGCGGCCCGCCAAGAGACCACCACCCGACTTCATCAAACACAACAGGACATGGAGCGCGAGAGATCTCTGGTCAATGACTCCAAAGCGGCAACCACCCGTCTGGAGCAGGAACGCAGCGAAATTGCGGGCGCCGGCGAAGATCATACCGAGGCCCTGGAGACGGCATCACAAGAGCTGGAGACCGCGCGGACCGTTTTTGAGACCAAAGACGCTGAGGCTTCCAGTGCGATGGAACAACTGGCAGCGGATGAGGCCAGACGTGGTGATCTCGTTCGGCGGCACGGCGAGTTGGAAACCCGCGTCGGTCGGCTTCGCGAAGAGAGAGAGACGCTCGGCAGTCACATCGATGCCCTGGAAGAAGCCGCCCAGAACCAAGGGGAACTGAAGGAGGCAACGGACCAGCTGACCCAAGCGTCCCATGGACTTGAAACAGCGCGTGCCGTGGCAATGACAGCAGAAACCGTCCGTGTTAACGCGATGAAAAGTCTCACCGAATGCCAAGAAAGTGCCCGGGAAGCGCTCGCGGTGTCTACACGCCTGAGCGCTGAGGAAAAAGCGCTCGCAGATCTCTTGGAAACCGGCGATCCCGATCTCTGGCCACCACTCGTTGACGCGCTTAGTGTGCGGTCGGGGTATGAGGGGGCTCTCGGCACGGCCCTCGGTGACGACCTGTCAGCGGCGACAGACGAGTCGGCACCGGTCCACTGGGCATGGGTACCCGCTTATCAATCCGCACCCACTCTTCCCGCCGGCTCTTCTCCCATGAGCGATTATGTGTCTGGGTCTGACGCCCTCATTCGGCGATTGAGCCAGGTGGGTGTGGTGGACGACAGTGAGACGGGCCGGCGTTTGGCGCCGGAGCTCAAACAAGGGCAGCGTCTGGTCGCACTGGATGGCGGTTTTTGGCGCTGGGACGGCTACACGGCGAGTTCAGATGCCCCGGCGGCGGCGGCCGTCCGTCTCGAACAACGCAATCGCTTGAACGCCGTGCGGTCTGAACTTGCCCTAGCCAAATCGGTGGCCAACGACGCCGAAGACAAGCAATCCACTGCCAAGACCGGTTTGGATCAAGCGACATCGCAGGAAGGCGGGGCCAAAGACCGCGTGCGCGAGGCCGAGGTTCGTCTTACCGGCGCCCAAACCCATCATGGCGAACTCCGCCAGAAGACGGCGGAGACAGACAGTAAGCTGGCTGCACAGCGCGAAGCATCCACGCGCGTCCTGAACGATCTGAGTGAATCGGAGGCCGCCCTCAGCGAGGCCGCAAAAACGATGGCGGCGTTACCCGATGCAGCTGCCCGCCGCGAGGCGGTGACCCGGCTCCGCGCCCTCGCGACAGACGCCAGAACGGTGCTGATCGGTGCCCAGAGTGAGTTTGATGGATTACAAAAACAGGCGGCCCAGCGGGCGCAACGCCTCCAGGTCATAGCCAACGAACTCGCCTCCTGGACGGAACGGCGGACAGGGGCCGAAGCGCAGTTGGAACAGTTGGAGGAACGGTACCAGCAGTTGAAGGAAGAGCAAGCGCGTCTCTCGTCTCAACCGGATGCCATCGAGACCCAACGCCAGGAACTAGATGACAGGCTTGAAGCTGCGGAGGAAAAGCGCAAGGAGGCGGCTGACCGGCTGGTCGAGTCGGAAACCAAATTGGCCGAAGCTGATAAAGCCCTTCGCGAGGCCGAAGCGCGTCTGGCCGGAATTCGCGAGGGTCGCGTTCGTGCCCAGTCGCGTGTCGAACAATCCAAGCAAGCGCTCGATGCGTTAATGGAACGGATGACGGATCGCCTCAATTGCGGCCCAGACGCATTGCGGGACATCGCGCAGTTGAAGGAAGATGCTGCACTCCCCGAATTGGATGGTGCGGAAAAACGGGTCGAACGCTTGCTACGGGAACGGGAGAATATGGGCCCGGTTAACCTGCGCGCAGAAGCCGAATCACAGGAACTTAATGAACAAATTGAGGGCCTGAACCTGGAACGAGATGACCTCCTCAAAGCCATCGATAAACTGCGCCGGGGGATCAATGATCTCAATCGCGAGGGCCGCCAGCGCCTGCTCGACTCCTTCAAGGAGGTCGACAAGCATTTCCAGGAACTGTTTGTTCGTTTGTTTGGCGGTGGCCGGGCCCACCTGACCCTGACGGAATCTGATGATCCCCTGGAAGCCGGGATCGAGATTATGGCCAGCCCGCCGGGCAAACGCCTGCAGGTCCTGTCTCTTTTGTCGGGCGGGGAGCAGGCTCTGACCGCGCTAGCGCTTCTCTTTGGCGTGTTTCTGACCAACCCGGCCCCGATCTGCGTGCTTGACGAGGTGGACGCCCCCCTGGACGATGCCAATGTTGACCGGTTCTGTACGATGGTCGAAGAGATTGCCAAATCCGCCTCCACCCGATTTGTGGTCATCACGCACCACCGGATGACCATGGCGCGGGTGAACCGACTTTACGGCGTCACCATGGGTGAACAGGGCGTCTCTCAATTGGTCTCTGTGGACCTCGGTCAGGCAATGGAACTGCGCGACATCGCCTGACAGAAAGGTCTATTTTTCTTTTTTATTACAAACACTTATAACTTTTCGATTGTTTCTTGACAGGGTCAAATGCGGGCTATATGGTCCGTCGCGAATCCAATGGCGCGTTGATGCCCGGAAGGAGTTATCAGTCGATTGCCCAATCATGCCGAGGGACCAAACCATCGGGTCACATGGCGGGGCGCCTTAGCAATGAATGAGGATAAAAATCCGCAGTCCGAAGAGGACTTTGATACGCGTTTACGGCGCGCCCGGGGAAATGGCGGGAAAGACGGACGTGGCGGAGCATCGGGTGACAGCCAAACCGGAAAAGGAATGGCCTTTCGCATCGGCACTGAAATTGTCGTTGCGGTCGCAGTCGGAGGCGGCATTGGCTTCTTGATCGATACCTGGCTTGATACGAAGCCTTGGTTCTTGATCGTTTTTTTGTTGCTGGGAAATATGGCAGGTCTTTGGAATGTCTTCCGTGTCACCAGCAACCAGGGATATGCCGCCGGGTTCGAAAGTTCGAAACGTCGGGACAGTGATAAATCTAAAGGCCCAGAAGACGGGTGATAGACATAGGAAAGAAACGTGGCCGACGCCAATAATCCGCTTGCGCAGTTTGTGATTCAGCCCTTAATACCGATCAAGTTGGGGGAATTGGACGCCTCGTTCACCAACTCCTCCCTTTTTATGGTGTTGACCGTTGTGGCGGCAACCGCGCTGATGGTGCTGGCCGTGCGGCCCCGCGCTGCGGTACCGGGACGCTGGCAATTGTTGGCGGAATTGAGTTACGAGTTCATTGCGAAAATGGTTAGCGACAACATCGGTAAAGAGGGAAAACCGTATTTCTCCTTCATCTTCACCATTTTTATGTTCGTCCTGTTTGGTAACTTTCTCGGCATGCTGCCCTACAGCTTCACCTTTACGAGCCATATCGCCGTCACCCTGACCATGGCGCTGGTGATATTTGTGCTTGTGACCGTGATTGCCCTCATGAAGCATGGCATGCATTTCTTTTCTTTCTTCTTGCCAGCAGGCGTGCCTATCTTTCTGGCACCACTAATGATCGCGATTGAGGTGATTTCCTACTTCACGCGCCCGTTCAGTCTGAGCATTCGGCTTTTTGCCAACATGATGGCCGGTCACACACTGCTAAAAGTGGTTGGCGGATTTGTGTTCCCCCTCGGTCTTCTGGGGGTTGTGCCGGTCGCGGGACTGGTGGCCATCACCGGTTTGGAGTTTTTGATCGCGTTTTTGCAGGCCTATATCTTCACAATTCTGACCTGTATCTACATCAATGACGCTATACATTTGCACTAATAGATTTAACAGTTTGGGGCTCTAGCCTCTTTGATTGACGAAAGGAAGTAAAACAATGGACGTAGAAGCAGCTAAGCTCGTTGGTGCCGGTCTGGCCACCCTTGGCTTTATTGGACCCGGCGTGGGCATCGGCCTGATCTGGGCGGCCCTGATTAACTCCGTTGGCCGTAACCCGGCCGCTGCCGGAGCTATTACCACGACGGCTTGGGTATCCTTTGCGCTGGTTGAGGCGCTCGCAATTTTTGCCTTGGCCATCGCCTTGCTGATCCTGTTCGGCTAACGCCTGATACAGGCCAATTGGATAGCAAGGACGGCTGATTAAATGCCTCAGTTAGATTTAGCGGGTTTTCCGCCTCAGATCATCTGGCTGGTCATCACATTTGTCATTTTATGGCTGCTGATGGCCAAAGTCGCCCTACCCCGCGTGGGTTTGGTTCTGGAAGAAAGACAGAAGAAGATCGACGAAAATCTGGATTTGGCAGAAACCCTGCGCGATGAGGCGCAAGGTGCCATGGATGCCTATGAAAAATCGATCTCCGAGGCGAAAGACAATGCCCGGGGCTCGGTTGCTGAGGCCGTCAGACAGGTGTCGGATACCTCTCAGACCCGGCATGCTGAAAAAGGCGAAGAACTGGCTGCGGAGATAAAGGAAGCAGAAGCGCGCATTGATGCGGCCAAACAGGAAGCCATCTCCGGTATTCAAGAAGCCGCTGCAACCGTGGCGTCTTCCGCTGCCGAAAAGTTGATCGGCGCGTCACTCCCGTCGGATGCTGTTCGTCAGGCGGTGGACACGGCGATGAAGGAGAGAAATTCATGATTTCCTCAGCCATTGCGCAAACCGCTGACGGAACCGGGCAAGCCAGCTCGGTCCTCAATAACCCCTCTCTCTGGGTTGCGATTTCGTTTATTTTGTTCCTGGCCCTGGTTGCCAAACCGGCCTGGAAATTCATCACCTCGTCCCTCGATAAAAAAATTGATGAGATCCGCGCGAAGATCGAGGAAGCGACCAAATTGCGCGAAGAGGCTCAGGACATACTGGCAGCCCATAAACGCAAATTATCGGACGCCGAAAAAGAGGCTGATGACATCATCAATCAGGCTCGCGAAGAGGCTCAAACTCTCAAAACAAAGTTGACGGAAGACCTGGAAAACGCCCTGCAACGGCGCGAGAAACTGGCCATGGACCGTATAGCCCAGGCGGAAACCGATGCCCAGGAGGAAGTGCGGGCGCTCACCACAGACATTGCTTTGGCGGCAGCACGCGGTCTTCTGGCGGATGCCATCCAGAACGATAAGGCGGATGCGCTGATCAACGATGCGATCAATGAACTGCCGGAAAAACTAAATTAAATTCTGATTGCATCGGTCGTTCCAGACCCAGTCTAAAGCAACACCACTCCAGCGGCCCATAGCCGGTTTTTTATGAGTGACCTTAGACTAATATATTTACAATAGAGAGCCCCAGGCGGCCGTGGGTCAGACAGACGCAACAACTGCAATAATCGTGGCGACTGAAGCCCTGCGCGGGCGGCAGCGATGCCCTTCGCAGTGGCAGTGAACTTGGGCCGCTCTCTACTGCTAAAAACTTTACGCTCAATTCGTGCTGTGTCGTCATCTTCACTCACATGCCGGAGAAGAGAACCTGCCCCATATTTTGTTTTGGGGCCCTGGCGATCATTTTCCTTAAGCATAGGGGTGGCGATCTTAAACAGTCACGTGCGTAGTTCCTGATGGGCGCGGGTTGTTATTATCTTTGTTTATCACCTCCCACTTGCAAGAGATTTTGATCATTTTTCGGCAATTTGAAAGCCGCGCCGGAGCCAGCGAGCATTCCTGCAATAAACAGAATGACAAAAACATTCACGTGATGAGAGGTGATTACCGT
>NHHQ01000063.1 GCA_002170915.1 Rhodospirillaceae bacterium TMED167
AATCCCCGATGAAATCATGGATCGCCGCCGCCGCAGTCTATAAAGACAGACGTATGCTAACTATTTTTTTTCTGGGATTATCGAGTGGTCTTCCGTCTCCCTTATTATTTTTTAACCTGACGGTTTGGCTGAAGGACGAGGGGTTTAGCTATGCCAGTATCGGGTTATTCAGCTTGGTTGGAATCGTCTATGCGGTCAATTTTCTATGGGCCCCGCTGATCGATAAGCTGACACTTGGCGCATTCACACGCTTTTTGGGCCGTCGGAGAGCATGGGCCTTGCTCTCTCAGATCGCCCTGATGGGATCCATATTGTACATGGGTTTTTTAGGGCCAACCGCGGGTCTGACCTTCTTCGCACTCTCAGCCATCATGGTCGCTTTTTTTTCTGCCACCCAGGATATCATCGTCGACGCCTACCGGATCGACGTGCTGGCACCTCACGAATATGCAGCGGGGTCCGCCATAGCCGTGTTCGGCTGGCATATGGGCGGGACCATCGTGGGTGGCGCGGGGGGGCTTTATCTCGTCACGCTTTTTGACTGGCGCACAGCCTACATGGTCCTCGCGGGGTTTGTCCTGGTTGGCATTATCACCATTTTGGTCTGCCGGGAGCCAGACCCATCTGGCGCCGAAAAATACGCCGCTCAGAGAGACGTCGGGGCGGACAGACTGAGCGGCCGCTCCGATTTCCGTCAGGACGCCGGCGTTGTTTTCGCCTGGCTGTACCACGCCGCCTCGGCCCCCTTAACCGATTTATTCCGGCGGCTAGGAAGAACGGCCATGCTGATTCTTGCCTTCATCCTAATTTATAAAATAGGAGAGGCCATGCTGGGCAGGATGTCGGGGGTGTTCTATCGGGACTTGGGTTTCGGCCATGCGGACATTGCCAATGTTGCAAAATTATATGGTGTCACGGCGCTCATCATCGGCGGGATCGCCGGCGGCATTCTGGCCAAGCGGGTGGGTCTGTTAAAAGCCCTGTACATCAGCGGCATCCTGATGGCAGCGACAAATCTTAGCTACGCCTGGTTGGCGGTTGAGGGCCGTAATTTCGCAGTTTTTGTCTTCGCCGTGGTCTCGGACCATTTAACAGCTGGCATGGCAACGACGACGTTTGTGGCCTACCTCTCCAGCCTCTGCAACAGCGCTTATACGGCGACACAATATGCGCTCCTGGCATCTGCCGGAAACTTTGCACGCATCATATATGCCTCCGCCAGCGGGTTTGTCATCAGCGCTCTGGACGGCAACTGGTCAATTTTTTTCATGGCCACGGCGGCAGCCACCCTTCCCGGTCTGATTCTCCTTCTTTGGATGATGAGGCGCCTGCCACCGCCGGAAAAATACTCTACTGGCTAAGCGAGCACAGTCTCCACGGCCTCTTTCACCGCCTCTACCGGAATAAAAGCCATCTCCCGGCCACCATAATCCTGAGCCCTGACAATGGTGAGGTACGGTGACATGGGGGTAAATTTTTCTGGCGCTGTGCGGCCGAACAGCGAAATCAGGGGCTGGCCTCCAAGGGCACACATATGACCCGTTCCTGAATCATTGCAGACGGAGACTGCAAGCCGTCGCGACAGGGCGATGGTGAGTTGAGGAAGATATCCGTGGCGGTCTCCCAAATCATTAGTTTGTAGAGGAAACATTGCCGCTGGAACTGCAGTTTTAATTTCCGACTGCCAGCCTTTTTCTTGCGGCCCCAGAATAAACACTGGTATCCGGCCTGCCAATTCCTGCGCTTTTGCCAACAGGATAAACTTTTCCAACGGCCAGCATTTAGGAAATCCGCCCGCGCCAGGGGACAGGCCGACATAAACCGGCCCTGCCGGCAGAGCGTCCGTTGCTGCCGCCACAAGGGCCACATCTAAAGGCAAATCAATGACAGCCGGCGTGGGTACGGTATTACCAGTTGCGACTTCCAGCAGATCCAGCATTTGGCGCTGCATGGATTTTGGAAAAACATACCCCTTTGGTGGCTTGCGTGTCGAAAGTGCAAATTTTCCAAAAGAGGAAATAAACGCCTTGTGCCGGATACGGTAGACCACCAGTGTGGCCAGCGCCACCCGCTGGGTATCGATGATCAGGTCAAAAGGCCGGCCATCCAAGGGCCGGTTCAAAAGCTCTTTCAAACTCAGTCCGATGCCCGCCTCGTCGATTACTTCGTCCAACAGACCGTCCACGGTCGGTGCCATGAACGTGGCGTAAACGCTGGTGTCTTTTCCGGCGAGCCAGGTGATGTGCGCGTCCGGAAAGGCGTGTCGGAGCCCCTGGACAAAAGGAAGTTTCAATAGGCTGTCACCGACCCGGTCGAGACCAACATACACCAGGACTGATTTTGGCTGTTCAATCATACCCCCGGCCTAGCACAGCCCAAGCGCCCCTCAAAGCACGAACCCCTGAACGAGGCACTCAGGAAACGCTCCCAGTTGCCTAATGCGGACCCCATGCTTTTTGCACCGCTGGCCTGGCTTCAAGGGTGTCATGCCATCTTTTGAGATTTGGATAGTCTGCCAATCCTATTTCTTCAGGACCATATATATGAACATCCGCATAGAGGGCGATGTCCGCGACCGAATGATCGCCCGCGACAAACTCTGTTTCCGCTAACTGATTATCGAGGATGGCAAACATGTCCCGCATGACGGTCGCGTAATGGGATTTGGCGACCGGCACCTCTTCTGGACACCGTAAGTGGAAAAACCCGAACTGCTGCGCTAAGGTTGTAAAGGTGGCAGATCCGTAAAAAAGCCATTGGTCCACCACGGCGCGACGGGCCGGATCTGTCGGATAAAGACCATTGTCCGCCTTTTCCGCCACATATTTGAGAATGGCACCAGATTCACACAACGTCAGCGCTCCACTAGGTCCGACAGGGTCCACCAGCGCCGGGATCTTGTGGCCAGGACTGATCTTCAAGAATGCCGGATCGAATTGTTCTTTATTAAGCAGGTTGACCAGCTTGATGGTATAGTCGAGCCCACTCTCTTCGAGCCCTTGGCGCGCTTTATGGCCGTTGTCCGTCGTCCAAAAATAAAGATCTATCATGTCCAACTCCCTTGATGCATTGGCGGTTTGGACTATGGTAAGATGCCGATCCTGGTAACGCTAGAACACAATTTTCACTGTTAATAACAACCGGGCCTTTGAGAGGTTCCAGAGGCTCTCCAGGCAGATAATTACTTGACCGAAACAGCTTCCAGACACGCCGGACCCGGAGAGGAAACTCTCCCTGGCGCTGCTGTGTCCAAAGACACAACACCCATGATGGCCCAGTATCTTGCCATCAAGGCAGACAATCCAGATTGTCTATTGTTCTACCGCATGGGGGATTTCTACGAATTATTTTTTGACGACGCGGCGGCGGCGGCGGCGGCCCTCGACATCACCCTCACCAAACGGGGCAAACACGCCGGAGACGATGTACCCATGTGCGGCGTGCCGGTTCACAGCCATGACAGCTATCTAGCCCGACTAATCAAAAAAGGCTTTAAGGTCGCAGTGTGTGAGCAAACGGAAAACCCGGCCGACGCCAAAAAACGGGGCGGGACTAAAGCGGTGGTGCAGCGGGCCGTGGTGCGTACAATCACTTCCGGAACACTCACCGAAGACACTTTGTTGGAGTCCCGGCGCAACAATTACCTTGCGGCACTGGCCGAGGCGCAAGGGGACTTCGGCCTCGCCTGGCTTGATATGTCCACCAGCGAGTTTCAACTCCAGCCAGTTTCGGGAGCCACACTGCCTGCCGCTCTTGCCCGGCTCGAGCCCGGTGAGCTTTTGGTGTCTGATACGCTGGCCGGACGGGAAGGCTTACATGATACGCTGCAACCCTGGGAAGCGCAGACGACCCTCCTTCCGTCCAGCCGGTTCGACAGCACCAATGGTGGCACCAGATTGCAAACTGTTTTTGGCGTTAAAACATTGGATGGCTTTGGCGCGTTTTCGCGGGCTGAAATTTCTGCCGGCGGCGCACTCATTGACTATGTAGAACTCACCCAGCAGGGCAGACTGCCGCGCCTGTCTCCACCCCAGCGCTTGGCCGATGGCGACGTCATGGAGATCGATCAAGCCACGCGCCGAAACCTGGAGCTCACCCAGGCCCTGAACGGAGAGCGGTCAGGCAGCCTCCTCTCTACCATTGACCGCACGCGGACCGGCGCGGGCGCCCGGACGCTGGCCGCGCGGCTCGCGGCCCCCCTAACCGATACGGAGGAAATCAGTCGGCGGCTCGACGCCATCCAGCACTTCACCAACGACCGGACCACACGAGAGACACTCCGGGCTCACCTGCGCGGATGCCCAGATCTTGAACGCGCGCTCTCCCGACTCACCGTTGGGCGGGGCGGCCCGCGCGATTTGGCCGGCGTGCGAGAAGGCTTGAACCTCACCGCCGAAATAAGTGAACTGCTGCTCCAAAGATCCCTGCCGACTGCGCTCTCAAGCAACATCGAAGACCTGGGCAATCACAGGGAACTCGTCGCTACATTGACTAGTGCCCTTGCACCCGAGCTTCCACTTTACGCCCGGGATGGCGGGTTCATCGCGCCGCACTTCGCTTCCCATTTTGACGAATTACGTGAGTTCCGGGATGAGAGCCGGCGCCTAATTGCCGGGCTTCAGGACAAATACGCAATGGAGACCGGCATTCAGGCTCTCAAAATCAAACATAATAATGTGTTGGGCTACTTTATCGAAGTGACGGCCCGCCACGCCGACGCTTTACTCACGGAAACAGCGGGGCCTTACATCCATCGCCAGACCATGAAAAACGCGGTCCGCTTCACGACCATTGAGCTTGGTGAAATGGAGGGCCGCATAGCCAGCGCGGCAGATAAAGCCCTCGCCTTGGAGCTGGAGCTTTTTGAGGGACTGGTCACAGAGATTATTGGACAAGGAGACAACATTGCCCGTGCAGCGCGGGCACTTGCAGCATTAGACGTGGCGGCGGCTCTTGCCGACTTGGCAGTGGCAGAGAATTATTGCCGACCCGTCGTGGATAACGCTCACGGTTTCAAGATAACAGGCGGGCGCCACCCGGTTGTCGAACAAGCCCTTCGGCAAACTTCCCAGGACGGGACCGCCGGCGGTTTTGTCGCCAATGACTGCCAGCTCGAGGAAGACTGCCGGCTGTGGCTGCTGACCGGGCCCAACATGGCGGGCAAGAGCACGTTTCTTCGACAAAATGCGCTCATTACAATCCTTGCTCAGATGGGCAGTTTTGTGCCCGCTGACAGCGTCCATATCGGCCAGGTTGACCGGCTGTTTTCCCGCGTCGGCGCGGCGGACGATCTGGCGCGCGGGCGCTCCACCTTTATGGTGGAGATGGTGGAGACAGCCGCCATCCTCACACAGGCAACCGAACGCTCATTCGTTATTCTTGATGAGATCGGCAGGGGCACGGCGACTTTTGACGGCCTCTCTATTGCCTGGGCCGTGGTGGAACATCTTCATGAAATCAACCGGTGCCGGGGTCTTTTTGCCACTCATTATCATGAGCTTACCAATCTAACCTCGAATCTGGCCGCACTAACCTGCCACACCATGCAAGTAAAAGAATGGAAAGGTGACGTGGTGTTTCTCCATGAGGTGGCGCGTGGCGCTGCAGACAGATCCTACGGCATTCACGTGGGTCGACTCGCGGGCCTTCCAGACTCCGTGGTGGGCCGCGCGGAGGAGGTCCTGGCCGCTTTAGAACATGAAAATCAGGACGGCGCCGTGACCCGGTTGGCCGATGATCTACCCCTCTTCCAGGTGAGTCCGCCGGCATCAGGACCCACCCGACCGTCAGCTTTAGAGGCCGCGCTGGCGGCGCTATCTCCGGATGATCTCAGCCCAAAAGAGGCTTTGGAGAGCCTCTATAAGCTGAAAAATTTAGCAGATGAGACATGATATATTTGCAGCCATCCTGGGAGGTTCCCTCTCCCGGATTTTAGTTTTTGGCGGCGGCCGGTATACTATACGGTGACGTGATACAGACCGCCGAAAACCTAATTGAGCGTGCCAAGATATGAATGCAATCACACATCAACGCCGGATTTTGGACCGCCGCAGCCTCAACGCCTCGGTCGACGCAATCCTCGGCGAGAAAGGCTACGACGCGGCCAAGCGCCTAGATATCGTGCAATGCCTGAAGGAGGCACTGCACACAGGCCAGGGTGAGGTACGCGCCCGCTTTGATGCTGGTGGCGGCGGACCGGACGTTTTCGCCGGGAATGCCTTTTTAACTGATCAACTGGTGCGTGTCATCTATGACATCGCAACCGAACGCGCCTACCCGACCGCCAACAAAACCACCTCCGAGCAGCTCAGCGTCGTCGCCATTGGCGGATACGGTCGGAGTGAACTTGCCCCCCACTCAGATGTGGATATGATGTTCCTTCAACCTTACAAACAAACCCCTTATATTGAACAGGTGGTGGAGTTCATGCTCTACATGCTGTGGGATTTGGGGCTTAAAGTAGGGCACTCCACCCGGTCAATCCATGATTGTCTCCGGCTTTCCAAACGCGATGTCACCATCCAGACCAGTCTGTTAGATGCCAGGTGGCTGTGGGGTGATCAAAAACTTTTTGGTGATTTTTACAGGCGCTTCCAAGCCGATATCGTGGACGGTCACGGCCCACAATTCGTCGAAGATAAACTCGCTGAACGAGATAGCCGCCACGAACGCATGGGTGACACCCGCTACGTTGTTGAACCTAACATCAAGGAAGGCAAGGGGGGCCTCCGAGATCTTCAAACCCTGTATTGGCTGACCAAGTTTCTATATGGCGTCTCTGATGTCGCCGACTTGGTGCCATTGGGTATCTTCACGCCGCAAGATGTGAACCGATTCACCAAAGCCCAAGATTTTCTATGGACGGTGCGTTGCCACCTCCACTACTTGGCGGGCCGGCCTGAGGAACGGCTCACATTTGACGTCCAGAAAACCATCAGCGAACGCATGGCCTATGCCGACCGGGAAGGCATCAGCGATGTGGAACGCTTCATGAAACACTATTTTCTCATCGCCAAGGATGTCGGAGACCTGACACGGGTACTCTGCGCGGTGCTCGAAGATCAGCAGAAAAAACGCTCCCTTTTCCGCNTCCCGGGCNTGGCNCTTCTGCGGACAAAAGTGGACGGTTTCCAGGTTGACCGGGGGCGNATNACAGTGGACAGAGACGATGCNTTCCAGACAGAGCCGCTCAAAATGTTACGTATTTTCGCCGAAGCNCAGGAACATGATCTCGATATCCATCCCCAGGCACTTCGCCTCATTGGCAATGGCCTCAATCTGATCAACCACGAATTCCGCCAGGATCCCCGAGCTAACGTACTCTTTATTCGCGTCATGACATCCCGCAAGGAGCCTGAGAAAGCGCTGCGGCGGCTCAACGAAGCGGGCGTTTTTGGGAAATTTGTGCCTGATTTCGGACGTGTTGTCGCACAAATGCAATTCGATATGTACCACACCTATACAGTGGATGAGCACACCATTCGGGCGCTCGGTATCCTCTCCCGGATCGAAGCGGGCGCGCATGTTCATGACATGCCCAATGTAACCCAGGCCATGAAAGAGGTGCACTCGCGGCGCGCGCTCTATGTTGCGGTGTTCCTCCACGACATCGCCAAGGGCCGGGGGGGCGATCATTCGGAACTTGGCGCCGAACTCGCGCTTGAACTTTGTCCCCGCTTTGGCTTAACCGGAGAGGAGACCGAGACCGTATCCTGGCTGGTACGCCAACACTTGACCATGAGTGATACGGCCTTCAAGCGCGATGTGGACGATCCGCAGACCATCAAAGGGTTCGTGAAAATTGTGAAATCAGTGGAAAGGCTCCGGCTGCTGACTGTTCTGACCTGCGCCGATATCCGCGCTGTCGGACCATCTACCTGGACCAATTGGAAGTCCGGCTTGCTCAGGGGNCTCTATCTCCGGACCCTCGAGGCGTTGTCCGCAGATATGGTGATGGAAAACCGGGCGCAACGGATTGCGGTGGCGAAGGATCGTCTTCGGGACGCCCTCGTGGAGTGGCCGGCGGCAGACATCGACGCACATATGTCCATCGGTTATCCAGGTTATTGGCTGACCTATGACCATGACACCCATGTGCGGCACGCAAATATTGTGCATAAAGCGATGGCGGAAAAACGTAGCCTGTTGATTGAGTCCCGCGTGGACGATGAGTTTGAGTTTTCAGAAATAACCATCTATGCGCCAGATCATCCGGGCATCTTCTCAGAGATGGCGGGCGCTATGGCATTGTCCGGCGTCACCATCGTTGATGCTAAAATCGCCACCATGTCCAATGGGATGGTGCTGGACAGCTTCTCAGTGCTGGATGCCCAAGAACGCGCCGTGACNCGACCGGATAAATTGAAACGTATTTATCAACGGATCGAAAATGTTNTGNCCNGNAAACTNCGGGTCAANCAGGAGCTGNAGACTGCNCGCCAAGGGGCTCTGTCCCGNCGGNAANAACCTTTCTCGGTCGCGTCTCGGGTCATCATCGATAATAAATTGAGTACGACNAATACCATCATCGAANTAAACGGCCGCGATCGGGTGGGNTTTCTATACGACGTCACCTCNGCCCTAACCGCNCTCAGCNTGAANATTTCAAGCGCCCACATCACNACCTTTGGCGAGGAGGTGGTGGANACGTTTTATGTNAAGGANATCTTTGGNTTGAAAGTGACCCATGANAGTAAANTNAAAAAANTNAGAGAGGCCNTGTTGGATGCGGTGNCACCCGCACNNNACNCNTCNNCAACGGNCTCACNAACNGANCGACCCTNGGGAGAGGCCNNCCAGNAGCNCGTNCAGGNNCACGCTNCNNAGNCGTNANCCGGACGATGANCCGCTGCGGGGCAGCAAAATNTAAAAGCGCCCGGGCTGTTTCATTTTACCAGCGCTGTTCCGCGCCCAGTCGCCCGCCCCCCAAAAAAAGTCACCCCGCACGACACCCTTGATGGCGCCGCCGGTGTCCTGGGCGATCACAAGACGCCGCAACGGCGCGCCGGGCACCAGAGGATCAGTGGTATCCAGCCATAAAGGCGCGCCGAGGGGAATATAGCGCCGATCCACCGCCAGACTGTGACCAGCCGTCAGAGGGACACCTTGTGCGCCAATAGGGCCCGCGCCCGTGATGACCCGGAAAAAGACATAAGACTGGTTCTTATTCATAACCGCTTGGGCTTCAGCCGGGTTGGCCGNCAGCCAGGCACGAATGGTTTGCAGAGACACGTTTTCCGTCGTTAAAGCGCCTCGGGCCACCAAGTCCCGACCAATAGCAAAATACGGCTGTCCGTTTTTGCCGGCATACCCCACCCGCAGAATTTTTCCGCTGGGCAGGCGGACCAGTCCAGAACCTTGGATCTGCAGAAAGAAGGCATCCACAGGATCATCCACCCAAACAAGCTCCAGGCCTTTTCCGCTCAGCGCGCCGCGTTCAATCTCCGCCCTTTTGGCATAGGGCACGAGCGTATTGGCTCTGAGGCGGCCGGTGATCTGCTGACCCATGAGTGCCGCGTTGAATTTCCCCAGCTTGACCGTCACCAAATCGCCAGGTTTTTTATAAAGCGGCACAGAATAGCGGGGCGTTTTTTTAAGAGACCCGTGCAAGAGAGGTTCGAAATATCCCGTAAAAAGGCCGTCCAGATTTCCCCGGTCACTCACCTTATAGGCCGAAAACCAATTTTCAAAAAATTGGCGCGCCGCGCCTGGCGAAACGTCGCGCCCGAGTTGCGCTGCCATCCGGCAAACGCTCTGCCAATGATGAACCTGTCCGGCGACGGCGGCCCCAGGGAGCATCACCCGGGAGGGCGGCGTCTTGTTTATCCGAGTGCAAGACAACAGGAAAGCTCGAAGCGCTTCAGTCTCGCGACCGTCTCCCCAACCGGGCAAAGACCGAAAGGAAACAGGGTAAAAGGAAACAGCCGGATCTTGAGCGGTTACCGGGCCAGTCGCAGGGCCAGTCGCAGGGCCAAGGACCGGGACAAGTTGCGCGCAACCGGCCGTCGCCAACGACGCGACCATGAGGAAACCGGGGTGTAAAAGACGGCGGCTAGTCGAGGCTACGGGTCGCCACCAGTGCCCAATTTGGATCCGCGATTTGGGTATCCCGGGCAAATGTCCAGATATCGGTGATTTCCGAAACATGATCCGGATCGCCATCCACCACCTCGCCTTCCGCGTCGCGGGTTACGTTTATTTGTTCAGACACAATTTTCACCGTCACGTGCGCGACCGACCCATCCATGTAAGCCTCAATAGGCTCCGCAGAGACCATCCGTATCAGCGTGTTTTCGAGCGTCTCACTGGCATCTTCCCGGCCAGTCATCGCCGACACAAAATTACCATAGACCTCGTCGCTGAGGAGGGCTTCCAGGAGATCCCGATCCCCCTCCGCAAAAGCCTGTATGATCATCTCAAAAGCGGTGCGGACGCCCACAAGAAATTCTGTCCGGTCAAAGTCCGGNGCCGCGATCTGAATTTGGGTAAACCCGGCATCAATAGGGGTTTCTTTTTGAGTAGGATCCGACTCTTCCGGTCCTCCGGCGGCCGGGGGAGTGGTCTTCGCCTGTTCAGGCAAGGGAATAATGTTGTCGTCCCGTTGAGGGGGCGTACTGTCACCCATCCCGTCTTCCGGACGACCATGATCCCGGTGGCGACCCAAAACACTGCGCAATCGCAGGATCAGGAACGCCGCGATCATCGCAAACAGTACGATGTCGATAAACTGGAAGCCTTCTCCCATACGATTTCCGATTTCCAAACTTTCAAGTACCGGTTAAAGACCCTCAAGGTCCATCACTCTGCACATTAGCCTTAAGCCCGCGTCCGGTCCAGTCACAGCTTGAGTAAAAAAAAGATTAAACTGAACGAACTTTCTGGCGGAGGCTAGCAGAACCCTCTAGATTTTAGATAGGACGTTTACCTCTACCTCACAAGCGGTGTGTTCGGGATATTTGCCCGTGGGGCTGGGGCGTATCTCATCACACTGGAAGCCGGATCGTCATGGGCTATCTTCTTTTTGCGCTTTTCATCGGTGTTCCAATTCTGGAGATCAGTGTTTTTATCGCTGTCGGAGAGGAAATCGGTCTGGGTTGGACATT
>NHHQ01000064.1 GCA_002170915.1 Rhodospirillaceae bacterium TMED167
AGAACATCTAAATAAAATTTTTGCTCGGATCATGTTGCTGTGTCTACTCAACCTCTCCCGGTGTCATGCGACGCCAACTCTTGCCCGAGCTGAGTGAGTTTGGGCTCTCACGATGATGCAATGAAAAGCTGATCCTAGAGGCATCAAATTTAGCGATCATGATAATTAACAAGCCAATGGTTAGCCAAGCACCCCCCATCCTGAATACTACAAGGGCGAAGAGTGGCGCCGGACCGATCAAACGGTCTCATCCGATTCCCGTTTGCCGTTTGCTTTTTCAGGCTTCAAAATAAGTTATAATCAGTCCATGAAAACAGGAAAATAATTTGCCCACGCTCGATAAAAATGTGCTGAATATTGCTGATCTTCGAGACTTGGCGCGCAAGCGTTTGACAAAAGCGCTTTTCGATTTTTGCGACAAGGGCAGCGAAGATCAGGTTAACATGCGCGCCAACCGGACGGCCCTCGACAATATAAAGCTTATGCCCCGCATATTGCGAGACATCTCCGGACGGGATCCCGGCATCACGTTGTTTGGAAAAGAGCATGCGCTGCCGCTGATGATCGGGCCGACGGGTCCGGCCGGTTTTGTCTGGTATCGCGGGGAGACAGAACTTGCCCGGGCGGCGGCAAAAACAAATATCCCCTTCACGGTGGCCAGCACCTCCAACACGCCCTTGGAGGATATTTATCAAAATGGCGGCGGCACCCAGTGGTATCAGCTCTATGTTTGGCAGGACATCGAGGCTTCCTTGGTGACCGCCAAACGGGCGCTGGATGCGGGTTATGAGGCCCTCGTGCTGACAGTCGACTCGCCCGTCTACAACAACCGGGAAATCGACGTCCGGAACGGTCTGAAGTTCCCCCCCACCATCTCTGCCCGCACGGCACTGGATGTTATGCTCCATCCCCGGTGGCTCTTTGGCACCCTGGCCAAATACTATCTTGCAGAGGGCCAGTTGCCAGCGTTTTCAAATATTCATATTCCGGACGAGCAAAAGGCCAATGCCAAGAGCTATGTGTCCGCGTCGACCACGGGCTTCCTNAACCGCAACGAGACTCTGGACTGGGACTTCGTGAAACGGNTGCGAGATCTCTGGCCCAAAANATTCCTGATCAAATGCGTGCTCCACCCTGACGACGCGGCGGCGGCGGCGGCATGTGGGGTGGACGGTGTTTTCNTCTCTAATCATGCGGGCAATGTGAACGATTGCGCCATCACAGCCTGGGACGCCCTTCCCGCCATTTCAGATGCCGTCGGCGAAAAGCTCACCCTCATCGCCGATACCGGCGTGCGGCGCGGAAGTGATGTCNTNAAGGGGCTTGCCCTCGGNGCNGATGTTGTCGCGGTCGGCCGGGCAACCCTNTATGGCGTGGCTGCCGCAGGCGAAGCCGGCGCCACCCGGGCGTTGGAGATCCTGGNNGCGGAAATCCGGCGCACCATGGCNGTCATGGGGCTCGACCGGATTTCAGATATCGACCGGGACCATATCCGGCTGCCGGCGGACCTGCCGGTCACGGGTCACNCNCCGCTTTAGGGCCGGGCCANACCTTACANTCNACTCAGGCCACGCCCTATTTTGGTCTTAGGCGATGNGACACGCCGATCAGAGGGGACCCATCCTTGNGGCCNGACCTTAGAGGCANGACGTGTTNGAACTTCGGGCTCTAGNCGGCAGGCGGGNGCTTATNCTCTTTGTTTAAGGCATCACCCCAGGGCGTGGTTTCAGCTTCGACGGAACCAGAGCCTCCAGCCGCAACCAGCGGCGTCGGGNGATATTGTGTCGGCTGNGCGCCCCCTTTTGCCCGCCGGGCAACGGCCTCTGCCGGGGTCTCNAGAAGGGAGGACGCGGCCATGCCTTCTTTGCGNTCAACNGCATAGGAGCCTTCCTGATCNGGCGGCGGCATCCTATCCGCGTNGTAATAGGCCATCTTTTGTTCCGATGCGACAATCTTGTGATCCAAATTCAGATCCCGNTGATTGACCCCCTTGGTCGGATCGACGCAGACGCCATCGACGATTTCCATATCAAGCCACCACTTTTTGACCGGATTGCGCACACCTTGACGGAGGGCGTCATCAAGCCAAACGGCAATCGGGACCAACAGAGGCTTCATCCACCGTACATTAACACCAAGCCAGGATGCAATGCGTGTCATCAGGGGCCCCTGCCAGGTCACCACTTTGTTCAACGGACAGGTTTTCATGCATCGACCGCAGGCAAGGCCTTTGGGATTGGTGACACGGTAGCGGGTGCAGCGCTCGACATCCGGCTTCCACATTTCATAGCCGTTAAACATCACCTTATCGCCCCATGAAATTGAGTCGCAGGGACATTCACGCGCGCATTTCCAGCAATTGGAGCAGAAATACTGCAGGCCAAAATCAACCATCTTATCGGGGACCAGAGGGAAATCCGTGGTCAGGACAACGGTTTTCAATCGGGGACCAATAAATGGATTGAGGATCACTTCACCNATCCGGCTCAACTCTCCGAGTCCGGCAAGCAGGGTCACCGGCGTGTGCAGGACATCCGAGTCCGCATTGGTTTGCGACCGGGAGGAGAACCCCAGCGCGCGCAACATGTCACCCATGATTCCGGCAATCTGGGCGCCCCGCATATAAGCNCGCATNGATTGGGCGCCGGAGATAAAATCATCACCGGAGGCCCCTTCCATGGTCTCGTAACCCTGATCGATGAGCATCACCACAGCATATTTGTGATAAGGATCGATGGGAGAACCGTCCATCCCGTGAGAATACCAGGCATAGTCCGGTATTTCGCAAACGCCGGTGATCTCGGCACCAAGAAAATAACTGAGTGACTTCAGAGCGCGAGTGTTGGCCTCCGCATTTTTATATCCCGTTGCAAGATCCGCCACCGCCCCCCCCTGATGCGGCACCATGGCCCGGATCAAGCTCACCATGGACAACGCGAACGGATGTTTAAACGCAAACCGCGCGACTTCGCGCTTGGCCTTATCTCCCAGATCCCCGGAGCGGGCTCGCATGAAAAAATTGGCACGCTTGGGCACGCGTGGAATTTCATCCTCATGAATGAGGGTCGTTGCTTCCGCCACCCTGTCTACCTGTTCCATAGGAAAAATACCGAGGTCGCTCCGTCGTTTGGCGCGGCGGTTCCATTCGATGCCGGGCACCGCGCCCCCCAACCCGAGCCAGTAGGCCAGTCCCTTACCTTTGCGGGCGCTCGCGTGAAGCGGCAGGTCAGTTGCCAGCGCATAGTCCGTGGTCACCACAGCTACGGCGAATTTATCTTCCAGAAAGGGGTTGATGATCCCATCCCCCTTGCGAAGAGCGACGCCCGCCAAAACAGCCAGTCGATCCAGATCCACATCACCAGTCGACCGGTCGTGGGCCTGTGCAGCAAATCCCATATATTGAATATGGCTCGCGATGGCGATGGCAACCTCAAACGCCCTTAAAGACGCCGCCTTCTGGCCCAATCCGTTAATCCATTCANACGCCAGATTCTCCTCTTCAGGGAGCCTGCCATGCGCCTGTACAATAGCAATCGCGTGGGAATGGCCCGGCATATCAACATCGACCAGCCAGGCCGTCGCCGGCATCTCACAAATTCCCACATGGGCAACATCCAGGAAATACCCCGCACCCTTAATGTCGACCATACGGCGGTGGAGATCATCCGGGACAGGCGCCTTGGGCGGGAGCTCATCTAATTTTCCAAGCGACCGGTAGAGGCCATGGTATTTATCCAAGGCGGCTGATAGTGGACCGGACTCGGATACTGTATCCACCGAGGGCCGTGACCTCTTGGGAAGCCCCCCCTCTCGGTCGATGATGGTCGCGTCGCGTTTTAATCTCTCGAGTGGATACGGGCCGTGATCAAACGGCCGCGTCTTATTTGAAAAGAAAATCATTNGCCCTGCTGCCTTTTCTGACCTGTTTCTCCGATTGTGTTCAATTCAGGTCAGGTCTGCAACTATGGAGGGGTGCCTTTCCGTAGGGCGAAAGGTTGAGCATAGGATAAAAAAGAACCTCTCGCCAGGAAGATAGGGGTTAGGCAAGGGTCTAGTAACTCCCACAACGTCTCTATGGGGCGAGAGAGAGTGGGTTCATTCCCACTCCCGTGCGGGCTACCTAGCAAGCTTACCGGCAAGTATCAGGGGCAAAACAAAAAAGTGGGATTATTCCCAATTTTATAAATTAAATAATATTTGGGATNTTTGTTGACATTACCGGCCCTCCAGGAGTCAAATTGACCTGCTCCTAACGCTTTAAAGAGGGTCGGCTTATGGATGATCAGGATCGGCTAATCCAAGAAATCGAATCCTATTGTAAGGTCGCCGGCATTGCAGAAAGCACCTTTGGCCGACAGGCGGTAAATGACGGAAAGTTTGTTGGCCGCTTGCGTGACGGAAAAGGTGTCACCACGGCTACAGTCGCGAAGGTCAGGCGGTTCCTCACAGACCGAGAGGAGGCGTTGAGCGGGACCCAGGCCGCACCGCCTCAAACAAAACCGGCCTTGGCCAAATCCCTTCGAGCAAGGCCGATTAAAACGCGCCCCACCCAACAAGCCAGCCCCCTCCAGTCCCGGATAGAACGCCCGGCCCCAGGCCACGAGTCCGAGAAAAAAGAATTCCGGTTTTATGACAACCGACAAAAATACCTACTTTTTGTGAACACCTGCAGCGAAAAATGGGCGGTGGCGGAGCGGGTGGGGATGGAACTGTCACATATCCATCCCAAACCGCCCGCGCTGCGAATTTTCGATGCGGGCATGGGCGATGGCACGGTTCTGACCAACGTCATGCGCCAAATGCACCAACGCTTNCCAAATTTTCCGTTCCATGTNATTGGCAAAGAAATCAGTCTGGAGGACGTCCGCCTCGGTCTGGAAAAGATGCCAGANCGTTTCCACGAACATCCCGCAACCGTGCTCGTTGTCACAAACCTTTATTACACGGAAGCGCCCTGGCTGACGCCGCGTTCCATNNAGGCGGCAGCAACCNTGAATTGGATTGAGGTGCCCCTTTCGGGNACCTCCTCCCATGCCTTTCATGAACAAATNAAAGACCTTCAGCNCNTNCTNACGGACGGCTGGCGGGTAAAANCGAGNAAGAAAACTGGCAACCCTTTGTATGANANGCCCTCCGTCCTTGTCCTNTACCGGGAGGACCACAAGTTCCTGTTAGACCGGGTGATTCCCCGAATTGGCCAGACCAAAGCAGATCATGATTTGATCATCGCATCTCAGCCCTACAGGGCGAGCATGCCGGTGGAGTTCAAAGTCGAGAAAGTCATTGCGCCTTTGTCCAAATCTTTGGCCCCCGGAGGCCGGCTTCTAGGCGTTCATTCCTATGGCCGAGACCCGGGCCTTGAAATCATTCAAAACATTTGGCCCGATGAAAACCCCTTTATCAGCAACCGTCACGACATTCTGAAAACATTGAAAATCGCGCTCGGAAAATCTCACCGGGACCTGAATTTCAACACCTATTCAGATAAACGTGCGCTTTTTCAATATGTGATGCACACTTTGCCGTCAGAGATCTCAGACGCAAATATCGGCACTTCGACGCTGTTTGCGGCATGGAATGCCGCGATCTATGTCGCCCAGATCGAAGACGAACGACTGGAGCCCATTATTCAAGAAGGATCTTATCTGGAGGCGACGCGGGAGGTGCTCTCCAGGTACAACGGACTTTGGTTCAATGACGAGTCTTTTGTTGTGTCCAGAAAACGGGATTAAGGAGCATGCCATGAACGACCCCCTTCACTCTTTGCCGGTCGAGAGCAGTTTAGTGCGGCGTCTCCTGGGCGGTGAGTTCGCACTCACGGCGGAAGTCAACCCCCCGGTGTCGGCGAGCCCGACAGAACTCCTCGAAAAATCTGCTCCTCTCAAGGGTTTGGTGGATGCGGTAAATGTCACAGATGGCGCCGGCGCGCGGGTTCATATGTCCAGTATGGCCGCCGCGACGATCCTGAATGCCAATGACATCGAACCCGTGGTCCAACTCACCTGCCGTGATCGGAACCGCATCGCGCTGATCGGCGATTTACTGGGTATTGGCGCTCTTGGCATGCACAACCTACTGATCCTGAAGGGAGATGACCCAACGGCTGGGGATCAACCCCAAGCCAAACCGGTATTTGATTTGCAAAGCGCCGAGCTTTTGGCCATTGCCCACGAAATGACCGCGCGGGGGCTCATCCCGTCTAAAACTGCCAAGCTCACCAATGAGGGCGTTGAGCCCAACACCAAGGCCATNAGCACGCCGCCCAAATTTTTTATTGGCGCGGCAGATATGCCAACCGCGGAGATTGATGAGAAATGGCTGGCTGGGCTCCGAAAAAAACAAGCNTGCGGNACTCGATTTATTCAAACCCAACTGAATTATGACATGAATATCGTGCGCCAATACGGGCAAATNCTGGTGGATGAAGGGTTTGCGGAACACATGTTNTTCCTGATTGGAAATGGGCCTCTTCCCTCCGCCCGGTCTGCCATCTGGATGCGGGACAACCTCTGGGGTGTAGTTGTACCGGATGACATCATCCGCCGGCTTGATCAGGCGGAAGATCCCAAAGCAGAGGGGATTGAAATCTGTGCGCAACAGCTCCAGGAAATGGCCAAAATGCCAGGTGTGGCCGGTGTCCACTTGATGGCACCCATCAATGTGCCAGCCATCCCCGTGGCCATTGAGCGGGCCAATCTGCCCCGGTAACACGGACGCTCTACCAGATAAATGAGACGTAAGTTTATTTTTTTATGTTACCATGTAAGTTGGCCTCAGAAAGGGTCGGCATAAGTTGGAAAGGTATAAAAAGCTGCCCAGCTTCAAACACAAAAAATCCTCGAAAAGAAATTCNAAAAACTTTTCCGGTAGATCTTGATTAAACTTCGTAGAGGGGGCGGGCGTCAGCGATCCCCCCTTTTCCTTTGCCCCAAACCCAGCAAACATCAGGCACGTCAGTATATGTATTTATTGTTTTCTTGGGCGTTTGATGTGTTATCTTTTCAGCCTGTGTCGGGGGATAGACCGATATTAAAGGGGAAATCCGTCAACACCAGCAGCCCAATATTTAAAAATTCAGAGGGAGACAATAATGTTTAAGAAGTTTGGAATATCACTTGGCGCGGGGGCCCTGGGGCTCGCAGCGATAACGTACGGCACTCCGGCACATACGGCCGAGGTTACACTGAAAGGAGCCAGTTGTTTTCCGGTTGGGAGCCCAGTCTCTAAACCATGGGCAAATATGATTAATGACGTCAATAAACGGGGCAAGGGCGACATACAGATCAAGTTAGTGGGTGGTGCCCCTGCGATCGGCAGCCCTTTCACATTAACCCAAAAAATGGCCCGCGGAGCATATGACCTTGTAGGATGCCCAGAAGCATATTTTGGCAATGTATTAATAGAAGCGGCCGCACTTCGTCTGAACGAAGGTACTTTTGCAGAAATACGCCAAAACGGTGGCCTTGATTATATCAAACGATTACTTAAGGCTAAAAACTTATATTACCTTGCGAGACACCATAATTTTGGTAATTTCCACTTATTCCTTTCCAAGCCAATCTCAGGGCCCAATCTGAAAGGCTTGCACCTGCGAGTTGCACCAGTATACACAGCGTTCTTCAAAGAACTTGGTGCAACCGTCCAGCAATCAAACCTAGCCCAAATCTATACTTATATGGAAAATGGGACAGTGCAGGGGTATGGTTGGCCCATAACAGGATGGATACCGTCTTGGACAAAAGTCACCAAGTATAGAGTAGATCCTGGCTTTTATAGCGCAAACTTGCACACCTTGGTTAACCAGAAAGCCTGGGACGGCCTGACAAAATCTCAGCAAAAAGTTCTTACCGACGTCGGGATGGAATATGAGGCCAAGTCGTCACCCACCAGTGCCGCGTTTAAGGCAAGAGTTGAAAAACAAAAAGCTTTCACTGCTAGCAAAGGCATGAAAACAATTACGTTCAGCGGCGCTGACAAAGCAAAATGGCTTAACACCGCAAAAAGCGCTGCTTGGAAACAAGTAGTCGAGCGTAGCCCTAAACATGGGCCTGCCCTAAAAAAGCTTTTCACAAAATAACGGATTTAGGAAAGTACGTTTTAAGGAGATGGGATGAAATGGAACAAATGCCATTTCATCCCTTTTCTCTTCCAGTAAGCTTCAAGCAGATGTGCTTCCAACAACCATGAATACTTTGCTAGACAGATTTGAAATAGGCTTTAACCGTTTTACGCACATATGTGCAGCCCTCGTAGCTGTATCAATTGTGCTTATGGCTTTTTTGATTCCTCTGAATTTATTTATGGTCAAAGCGCAACTTGGCGGAATTTGGTGGCTTTTTGAGGGTGTCGAGTACGTTCTGTACATGGGCGTTTTTATTGGTGCTCCCTGGGTCCTCCAGAAAAATGCACATGTTAAAGTTGATGTGCTCTTAGTTAATTTACCGAATAATGCGGCTGTAAAACTTGAACGCTTTATTGATTTTTTAGGCCTGGTGATATGTGGTTTTCTTTGCTTTTACGGGATCCGGGCAACCCATATAGAATGGATTGACGGAACACTTCCGGACAAAGATCTAAGAATCGCCAATTGGATAGTCTTGTCGGTTTTCGCCTTATCATTTGCGATGTTAACCATTGAATTTCTTCTTCGTATGAGACGAGCGAAAAGCGTCCTCTCCAAAGAGGACACAGCTGGCTCGGAAGCGGGTCTCTGAGAAATGGAGTGGCAAATTGCGATGCTCCTCCTACTGGGCACCGTTTGTGTGGCCATGTTCACCGGCTTGCCCGTAGCTCTGGCGTTTTTCGCTGCAAATGTTGTCGGCACGGCCCTGTTCATTAATGGTGATATTGGCCTCGTTTTTATGCCATTGGAGTTCCATAACGCCATCAAGTTCAGCCTGGCGCCGATTGCCCTGTTTTTATGGATGGGTGAGATTCTTCTTCAAACGGGCGTTGCTTTTAAAGCGATTGGCGCCATTGATCGGATGATATCCAAAGTGCCTGGTCGTTTATCTGTCGTTTCAATTGTCGGCGGGACAGTCTTCTCCTCTCTATCTGGCTCAACCATTGCGAATACGGCCATTCTGGGGTCAGTCCTCCTGCCTGATATGATAAAACGGGGATACAAACCCTCTATCGCAATGGGGCCTATTATGGCCGTTGGCGGCATTGCGATGCTCATACCGCCATCAGCATTAGCGGTATTGCTCGCCAGTATCGCAGAGCAGTCCGTGGCCATGCTTCTTATCGCGGGGATCATCCCTGGCCTCCTCATGGCATTCTTGTTTTTTGCCTATGTGGTGGGCCGCTGCATGCTCAACCCCAGCCTTGCACCGGCTTATACGCCAGATGAGAGCGAAATCGACATGCCAGTGACGTTCTCCCTCAATTTTTTTGGACGGACACAGTTTTCGGTGCGCTACGATGGCCGGTATAAACGACCGCTGAACAGAATCCTGCCGTTTCTAATCTACATCCTGCCCCTGTTCATCATCTTTGTTGTCGTGGTTGGTAGTATTTTTTTCAAACTAGCGGCGCCGACGGAAGCCGCAGCGCTAGGGTGTCTTGCTGCCCTCTCAGCATGCTACTTTTTCAAACTATTTAAAAATAAGGTCAAAATATCCGGAATTGAAGGTGCAGAATTTACGTTAAAGGATCTGGCCCATTCTTTAATGGAGACAGCAAAAATCAACATTATGATCCTTTTTATCATCGCTGGCTCCCTCGTGTTTAGTCAGGCTTTATCCAATTCTGGTGCAACAGAAGGGCTCCTGAATGCGATTACCGGCCTGCAACTAACGCAGTTTCAGGTGGTCATTATGATGATGTTGGTGCTGTTGTTCCTGGGCGCATTTATGGACCAGGTCAGCATGCTTCTTTTGACGCTGCCCTTCTTCCTATTGGGCTCAAGTTCGCTTCAAGTAGTCTTCAACATTGATGTTATTTGGCTCATGGTGCTCATGCTTATCACCATGGAGATCAGCTTGCTGACGCCGCCGTTCGGCCTTTTACTCTATGTTATGAAGGGCATCGCCCCCTTCGACGTGTCCCTCGGACAGGTGATTAAATCAGCCTTGCCGTTTATCCTGATCGAACTCGCCGTGCTCGCATTGTTAATCGCGGCGCCGGAAGTGGCAACCTGGCTGCCAAATCAGCTTACATAACACACGCCTGTCCAGTCCGGCCATTCCTCAGCGCCCGCCTTCTGCAACAGTTGCGGACTTGATATTCGGTCGGTTTTCTAACGTATAAATACCAATCGGATGTGTTTTGCCGCGAACCGTAACCTCGCCAATTTTTTTGAAACGCTCTTCCGGAGCCTCATCAACGGTATTTTGAGAGACAAGCGTAGCTGTCCCCTTTTCTTTATTCAACTGTTCGAGGCGTGCCGCCACATTCACCGCATCACCATGAACGGTATAGTTCATCCGGCCCTGTGCCCCGACGTTGCCAGCGATCACCTCACCTGTATTGATGCCTACCCTGCACGTCAGTTGATGTCCGCCAAACAGTCTATTATCAACCGTATCGTGGATCTCCCGCGCGGCGGCGACGGCCTGCCCCGCATGACGCGGATCAGCAACGGGAACATTAAAGATTGCCAGGATAGCATCCCCTTGAAACTGAGTTATTACCCCCCCACACCGTTCGATCACCTCCACCACATCTGAAAAATATTTGTTTAGGACGCAAACAATCTCTTCCGGTTTAATTTTTTCGGAGAGCTCGGTGAATCCCACGAGATCGACAAACAAGATTGTTGCGACGGCGTGCTGAGGTTTGAGGTCGCCCTCCTGGGCCAATAATCTCTCGGCCACGGTCTCCGGAACATACTTACCAAATAGGTTGCGGATACGTTCCTTGTCTCTCAGATCTTTAACCATTTGATTGAATGAATTCGATGCCTCGTCCAGTTCCCGCAATGAGCTTGGTGGCANGACATCAATTANNTNCAGGTCNCCATCCTGAACCCTCCGGGCCGCATTAGCCAGGCGATGAATNGGCCTAACCGTTCGCCGGCCCACNAATATCGCAAGTGCCGTTGCCAGCACGAGAACAAGCAACCCGCCGACCCCAACTTGGAATATTTCCGAGATCACCTCGGACGCCTGATCCTCGCCGAAATAGGCCCCAATGGTCCATGGTTTTGCGCCATAATCGGAAATATCCTGCGTCACATAAATATATCGAACGTCATTGATTTCAGTTTTGGTAACCCGTGTCAGGGATTTACCGTCTGCCCGGTCAATAAAAGCAGGCCCACCCGACCAAATTNTCGCAATGACCGGATCGTCTAGTTCATCAAGGGCGGGNAGAGGCAATCTTCCCCGCTNNCNCTGGAACTCAGGNCGCTGCCGTTTCTTAAGCTGACGCTGGTGCCATTCCGGCAAGTTAGGGTGCGCCAATAGCCAATTATTGTCGTAAATAATGAAAGGTATTGTCCCCGCTCCCAGCGCACTCTCCCCCGCCCGCTGGGTGAGGGCCGTTGCCGCAACTGTCTGAAAATATACCCCGATATAGGCACCATTCCGGAACAACGGAACCCATATGAGAAGATCAATATACTGCCCGCCGGGTAGGAGCAGTGGCGGCAACCATTGCGGTTTCATGGTTTTGGTTAACCCCTGGATCAGGTCGACGACTCTGGTATTTTCAGAAAAGTCTTTAAACTCGGTCTCACCGGATCGGGGCTCATAAATCAGAGCCTGCATATTCGTATCCACAAAACCCAGAGTGTTAATTTGGGGTGTAGCAGCGGGGACAGATGCCACAAATGGTAGCCATTCTTCCGGGTTTCTGGGATCGATTTCGCCCGTGCGNACTTTCTGCTCGACCCAGGCAACCTGCGTCTGAATTGGGTGTAGTTCCTGCACCACATCTTTCATCAGGCTCTCGATGAGCTGCTCTGACTGGCGGAACAGGAGCGTTCGGGTGTTAGACAGCGTGCTAGTTAGGCCCAAAAAGAGGACAANCCCAACAGCCAGCATCGTTGCACCNGCTGAACCAGAAACCAGCACAGATGTGATCGAGAGTGAGATTGTCCTACGGCGAGAAGTCTCTTTTTCAGGGACCGGGTTCGGGATGGCGTCCATTACAGAACCAAGTGTACACGATTATAGAAATTCATACAGAAATTCCGGCGACCCTTGGGCAAGAATACTTTGACATCCCGGCGCCAAACCGCTGTTGTTTGGCCTCAATCAGGGAGGCGACATATGAAAGCGTTACAGCTTCACGGCCCGGAACAAAAGTTTCAACTAACAGATATCCCGGATCCCATCGCAGGACTCGGTGAGGCAGTGGTCAAGGTTTTAACCTGTGGCTCTGGACTAACCATCCAGCATGTTAAAGCCGGCCGAACGCCCGTCGGGTACCCCCGAATTATTGGTCATGAAATCACTGGAACAGTTGCTGAGATAGGCCAGGGCGTCACCTCTCTTGCCGTCGGAGACCCCGTGACGGCATATTTCTACCTGACATGTGGCACCTGCAAGTGGTGCCTAAGGAACCGCGAAACACTGTGCGAGAACTTTGGCGGCTATGTTGGAAGAGCTGTCGATGGCGGGTATGCCGAATATATCAAACTTCCCGCCTCCACATTTCTTAAATTACCGGACGGTCTCGATTATAAAAAGCATGCCGCTGAAATTGGTGTTGTCTCGGATGCGATTGCAACACCTGTCAAGGTGATCCGGCGGGCCCGGATCACTGCAGCGGACACGGTAGTTGTTTTTGGCGCCGGGGGCGGACTGGGCATTCACATGCTCATGCTCGCTAAATGGGCGCATGCCCGTGTCATCGCGGTAGAGACCAAACCAGAAAAATTCGCCGCGTGCCGAGACGCCGGGGCGGATGAGGTGATTGACGGGACCCGCAATGATGTTCCAGAGGCGCTTATGGACCTGAGCGCCGGCGGCATCGACGTAGCTATCGATTTTGTCTCTTCAAGACAAACGTTGGAACACTCGGCCGCGGCTCTGGGATCGGGTGGCCGCCTCATTACGCTGGGCGGAGCGGGGGAACCCTTTCTCGTAAACTCCAAGCTCATGCTGGAGAAGGAACTGGAACTCCTCGGCAGTCGGTATGCCACCAAGCAGGAGGTTATCGAGTCACTGGAGCTCGTCGCCCGAGGCGATGTTTGGCCACTTGTCACCGACGTCCGGCCTATGGTCGAGGCGGAAGCGCTGCATGAGGATGTCGAGCAGGGGAACGTAATTGGGCGGGCAGCCCTCAGGATCGCGGAATAAAGAGGTANCGGTATGGCGGGTTATATCGACGCACACCATCACATCTGGCGGCTGGCCGATCTTACCTGGCTAAACGGGCCGGCTCAGCCCCGCATTTTTGGCGATTATCAATCCATCAAACAGGATTATTCAATCGCTGATTTCCGCACCGACCTGGACGGGTCAGCTGTCGAGAAATCCGTTTACATTCAAGTCAATTGGCCCGCTGGGCAAGAGCTTGAAGAAGCCGCATGGATTGAAAAAATTAACCAGAAAACTGGCTGGCCTCACGCCTTAATTGCCTATGTCGATTTTTCGGCTGAGGATGCCACCGAGACTCTCCGGTTCCTCCGATCAATACCGATCATGCGGGGCATTCGCCAACAGCTCCATTGGCACGAAAACCCGCTTTATTGCTTTCAGCCCACGCCCGATTTGATGAACCAATCCGCATGGCGGAATAATTTTGCCCGTATCCATGAGGATGGCTGGAGTTTCGAACTCCAGGTGTTTGCCGCCCAGATGAAGGACGCCGCCCGCTTTGCCGGTGATTTCCGGGAAACGCCCATGGTTCTCCAACATTGCGGCATGCCGGAAGATACCAGCACAGATGGCATGGCCTTATGGGGCGACGGCATGCAGCGTTTGGCGCAACAGCAGAACGTCTATTGCAAGTTTTCGGGCCTCGGCACTTTTATCCACCGCAATGATCCCGCCTTCATTGCCGACATTACAGGCCACTGCCTGGAGTGGTTCGGCGCCTACCGGTGTGTCTTTGGAAGCAATTACCCCATCGAGAGAATCTGGACCGGCTACAGTCCAATCGTAAAAGCCTACGAAGACGCCATCGCTCACCTGGATGATGAGGATAAGGCCGCCATCATGGCAGACAACGCCGCGCGCCTGTATCGGCTATAGCTTCGCCAATTCTTCCTGGTAGAGGGGCCGGGCGTCCCTTAAGCCAATCGAAGTTGTAGGGAGNTCAACACTCTGCTGACAACATCTNCCCAGTCTCCCACCGATTGCTGCCTGAACAATCGTGCAGACGGGTACCAGGGACTATCCTCTCTGTTCAGAAGCCAACGCCAATCCGGCGCAAACGGGAGCAGGATCCAAACATCTTTTCCCAATGCGCCAGCCAGATGGGCCACGGCGGTGTCTACCGTAATCACCAGATCTAGG
The DNA here is from genome assembly GCA_002170915.1 of Rhodospirillaceae bacterium TMED167. Next base: position 14,409 of record NHHQ01000064.1, read on the forward strand.
CCAGCAATGGCTGATGCGGTATCCGCAAAGTCCGTGATATATGGCCGCACATCTTTAAGTGGGAGGTTTGCAGATATGGCATCATCATGGCGCGCGTCGATTTGAAGACTAACCCATGCGGTACCGGTCAGCTCAAACAAAGGCCTCAATACATCGAGTGAGACCGAGCGGTTGGCATCATTTTTGTGGGTGGGCCTGCCAGCCCAGACCACACCAATTTTGAGGCTACCCGCCATACCTAAATCTAGCGCCGTATCGGGATTAAATGGGATATAGGGAGTCTTTGCGGAGAGGCTCTCAAGACTGGTTCCCATACGGTGGGGCAGGCTGAGGATTGGCAGTTGAACGTCGACATCTGGGAT
>NHHQ01000065.1 GCA_002170915.1 Rhodospirillaceae bacterium TMED167
ATCAATTGAGGCAGTGAAAAGTGCACGCGTCCATTTGGTGATGTCCAAACGCCAACTATTTTCCCGTGACAAACAACGAGCCACGGCATCCGTTATCCTAAAACTCAAAGGTGCTTCTTCACTATCAAACGGGCAGATCGCCGCCATTCAATACCTCGTCGCTGCCGCAGTGCCAGCATTGGATCCTACAAAAGTCTCCATCGTCGATAGTCGTGGGAAGTTGCTAGCAAAGGGAACTAAGGTCGACTCTGCGGCGGCACGCTCGAACACGTTAGTGGAGCGGAAAGCGAAGTTTGAAAATAGGATGGCAGAGCAGTTGACGGACCTTTTGGAGCGATCAGTCGGCATTGGCAACGCAAAAGTAACGGTTCAGGCCGACCTTGATTTTGACCGGATTTCAACGACCGAAGAAACATTTGATCCAGACGGACAGGTCGCGCGATCCACGAAATCGATCGAGGAGTCGTCTAACGCCGAAGAGGCAGAAGGCTCGGAACCCGTGACGGTTCAGACAAATATTCCAGATGGCCTGGACGATGGTGATGCCACTGGTAACACCTCCCGCAATGTAGAATCCCGCGCGGAAGAAGTGACCAACTTCGAAATTTCCAAGAAAATCATCAACCATGTTCGAGAGATTGGCCTTGTGCGTCGTTTGTCCGTCGCTGTTCTAATCGATGGAGAATTGGTCGAAAACGAGAGCGGTGACGTAGTCTACAGGGAGAGAAGTCAGAAAGAAATGGAGGAACTTGGGCGACTGGTATTTTCAGCCGCAGGCATTGTCGAGAATCGTGGCGACCGTCTCGAAATCATTAATATGAGATTTGTTGAAGACGAGGTAGAGGAGGACGAACCGTTGAGCCTACTCTTTGGTTTGGATAACAACGAGATAATTCGGATCGCGGAAGTCATTGTGCTGCTAATCCTCGCCGTCCTTGTTATTCTACTCGTCATTCGCCCATTAGTCACCCGTGCTTTTGAAGCGTTACCAGCGGCGGCAGCGGCGGCAGAGCAAAAATTACTGGAGGAAGCGGCAGCCATGTCTCCTGCCCTTACTGGGCCGGAGACAACGCCGGAGACCGACACAGAGTATGAGGAATTGATTGATATTGATCGGGTTGAAGGACGCGTTAAGGCCTCGTCAGTGAAAAAAGTTGGCGAGATCGTTGAAAAACATCCAGAAGAAGCTCTTTCGATCGTTCGAAATTGGATGTATCAAGAGGCTTAGAAGGGCAGTTCGAGACCGATGGCACGCGTCAAAGACAATTACCGCAACCTCACTGGCGCCGATAAGGCAGCCATCTTCATGCTATCACTTGATACGGAGCATAGTTCTGCGTTGTTCGATCACATGGAAGATGATGAGATAAAAGAACTCTCTATCACTATGTCCAATCTAGGTAACATAGATGCAGACGTGGTGGAGCGCCTATTCATCGAATTTGCGGATCAAATTTCATCGACCGGGTCTCTGGTTGGGACATTGGACACCACTGAACGACTGCTTTTAGGGTCTTTAGGTAAAGATAAAGTCGACTTAATTATGGAGGAAATTCGTGGCCCTGCGGGCAGAACTATGTGGGACAAATTGGGCAATGTAAATGAGCAAGTCCTCGCAAACTATTTGAAGAACGAATATCCTCAAACAGTCGCAGTNGTTCTTTCAAAAATTAAATCGGATCATGCAGCTCGAGTTCTATCAGTCTTGCCAGAGAACTTTGCNATGGAGGTTATCATGCGACTTTTACGCATGGAAACTGTGCAAAAGGAGGTCTTAGATGGCGTGGAACGGACCCTTAGATCAGAATTTATGAGCACTCTTTCTCGCTCCCAACGACAAGATTCGCACGAGCAGATGGCAGACATTTTCAACTTCCTCGACAGGTCAACAGAGAGCCGTTTTATGGGCGCCTTGGAAGAACGCAACAGTGACAGCGCGGATCGCATCAAAAATTTAATGTTCACGTTTGAGGACCTTACGCGCATTGACCAAACGGGGCTGCAGGTGTTGTTACGCCAAGTGGAAAAAGACCAGCTTGCGATAGCGTTGAAGGGAGCCTCTGATGAGATTAAGGATCTATTTTTTAAAAATATGTCAGAGCGCGCCTCTAAAATGATGATAGAAGATATGGAGGCGATGGGCCCTGTGCGCGTCAAAGAAGTTGATGAGGCACAATCAAACGTAGTCAATGCTGCCAAAGCACTGGCCGACTCTGGAGAAATCGTCATTGCCGGTGGTGGCGAAGATGACGAACTCGTCTTCTAGATTGGCGCAACGATAACCATGACAGAACTGAAAAAATTTCTTTTCGATTTTGATTTTGACGACGTCCAGTTGATGGAAGAAATCGATCGAACGGTAAATGACACAGAAATGTCGATCGACGACGATATTCCAGCTGACTCTCAGCCCGAAACTCCAACCTTTAGCGAGGAGGATTTAGAAGCCGCGAGAAAAGAAGGTTTTGCGGCTGGAAAAGAGAGAGGGGTGCAGGAAACCCTGAGCGGCGCCGAAAGTACGATGTGTCAAATGTTGGATACAATTGCAATGGGTATCTCCAGCGTTGCACAAGAACAAAGTGCGTTTAACGAAAAAACTGAACACGACACTTTGGAACTGGCACTCAGCATTTGCCGTAAGCTTTTCCCGGCTTTGAGCGAGGAAGGGAAACTCTGCGAAGTCTCAACAATGACAAAATCTGTGATCAGCCAAATTCTAGCTCAACCGAAAATCATGATTTTTACAAATGCCGATATTGTCACCGCATTGAAAGAAAAAATCGATCCCTTTTTGGCCGAGAAGGGTTACGAGGGAATAGCCTTTGTTATGGAAGATCGGTCTCTGCCCGTGAGCGGGTGCAGAATACAATGGCAAGATGGTCAAGCGGTGAGAAATCCCGAGACTGGATTGCAAGACATTGAGCAGATCGTTTCTGCGTCTCTGGCCGACCAAACTCAAGTGGCCAACACGGATCAAGGGCCTAACCCTTTGACTGAGTTGGATAGGAGGCCTCAGGCCAAACAAGGGTTAAGGTCGGACGTTAAGGAACATTTTGAAACCTCTCCCGCTGACTCGACCACAGATGATTTGACTTCCTAACCGGTAACACGATCGGACGGTCCGCGGATAGATTAACACAAGGGCAGAATTTTCAGGGATATATTTAACGTGACGAACTTACAGAATCGACATTAGATGACGCGTGAAGAAGACCATCTAAAACGCCAGATAAAAGTAACTCTGGTGGCACAAGGAGGTTTCAATGGGTGACCAAGACTTACAATTATCTGAACTGGAAGAAGAAGAGGCCAATTCCTCTCCTGCGAGTGAGCTTGATGAGAGCAACCTGGATAATGCCGAAGCAATCGAAATTCCGGATATCCCCAGAAACGCCCAAGATTTGGAAGCGGTTTACGACATTCCAGTTCAAGTGTCTGCGGTGCTAGGACGATCCACCATGGAGGTACAGGAACTTCTCAAGCTAGGAAAGGGCGCTGTCGTAGAACTCGATCGAAAGGTTGGTGAGGCCATTGATATTTTTGTTAATAACCGACTCGTAGCACGCGGAGAGGTAGTGGTCCTAGAAGATCGACTGGGTATTACCATGACAGAAATCATAAAAACCGACAGAATCTAGAGTACTCTATATGGCAGATGAGAAAATTAGCATTGTCCCAAGCAAGAATTCGATAGATTTTGCAACAATACTTGGTCTCTTCGGCGCCTTCAGCCTCGTTTTTGCAGCAATTTACCTTGGTGGCTCCGTTGGATCATTCATAAACATACCATCGATACTGATTGTACTACTCGGGACTATGGCGGTAACGGTTATATGCTTTAGCTTTAAAGAGTTTTTTATTACTTTTAAAGTGGTTAGGAAAGCTATATTTGCGAACCTTCGCGAACCCAGCGATGCAGCTATTCAAATACTACAAATTAGTCAATTAGCCCGGCAAAAGGGCGTATTAGCTCTGCAAGAAGTTCTGGACAAACTGAATTCAGAGCCGTTTTTGCTCAAAGGCATTTCGTTAGTTGTGGATGGCTTACCGGCCAATGAAGTTGAGTCAATTTTAAGGCAAGAAACAGACTCAATGATACTTAGGCATGAGAAAAGTATATCTGTGTTAAAAAAAGCGGCCGAGTATGCCCCTGCTATGGGACTTATTGGAACTTTAATAGGGTTGGTTCAAATGCTGGGTAATTTGGAAGACCCTTCAACAATTGGCCCAAGTATGGCTGTGGCGCTGTTAACAACATTTTATGGCGCCTTGCTTGCTAATATGGTTTTTAGTCCGCTAGCCACAAAATTAGAGAGAAGTTCCTCAATTGAGGACGTGTTAAACGAAATCTACTTGCTTGGCATAGTTTCTGTCGGGAAACAGGAAAATCCTCGGAGACTGGAAATGCTGCTAAACAGCTCTTTACCACCTAAAGACCGCGTGAACTTTTTCGAATAATTAATAANTTGGAGTCANACTACCANTATGCGTTTACTTATTATTGGCGCTCTTGGTGGGCAAATAGGCGCGGCNAGTCAAATTGCCNTTTCTCGGGGATCNAAAGTTTCTCAGGCAGACAATATAGATNCTGCCATGAACTCGCTCCGGGCAGGTAATGGCNTCGACGTCATCATGATAGACTCGGGTCTAGATATAGCAGGTCTGGTCAGCACGCTTGAGAGCGAGAGAATTGATGTGCCTGTTGTCGCATGCGGTGTAGGAGATGACAGCGCAATCGCTGTCAGCGCCATTAAAGCTGGGGCTCAGGAATACATCCCGCTTCCGCCTGACGCAGAACTAATCTCAGCCGTCTTAGAGGCGGTATCTACGGAAGATCACTCGATTGTCCACAAAGACCCGGCTATGACTAGGGCATTGGCGTTGGCCGACCAGATCGCGAAAAGCACGGCCAGCGTTCTGGTCGTCGGGGATTCCGGTACGGGTAAGGAATTGATGGCCCGACACATTCATAACAAAAGCCCAAGGTCCAAGGCGCCGTTCGTTGCCGTGAACTGCGCAGCCATACCCGAGAATCTCTTAGAATCAGAATTGTTTGGCTACGAGAAAGGCGCGTTTACCGGTGCAGTGGCGAGACGCATTGGAAAGTTTGAAGAGGCGGATGGCGGCACTCTGCTATTGGACGAGATCAGCGAAATGGACCTTCGGCTTCAAGCAAAATTACTACGTGCATTGCAAGAACAAGAAATCGATCGAATCGGCGGAAAACGCCCTGTGAAAGTCAATGTACGAATCCTAGCAACAAGCAACCGTAACATGGAACAAGAGGTCGCAGCCGAACATTTTAGGGAAGACCTCTATTTCCGACTCAATGTCATCACCATTCGGGTCCCAAATTTGGCCGACCGGCCCGGCGATATCGAACCGCTAACAAAATTTTTCACGGAAAAATACGCTAAAGCAAATGGGCTGGGCTCCATCCAGGTCTCGGATGAGGCCCTCATCCAATTAAAAGGCCATCCCTGGCCAGGGAATGTCCGGGAATTAGAGAACACCATTCATCGCGGCGTGCTTCTAGCCGTTGGCGATGAGATTAAGCCTGAATCGATCCATTTGGGGGGATCAGGATCTTCAGACGGCGTAGCTGTAGCCCCTAACGGTGAGGCCGCTGGCGGTATAAACCTTGTCGGCAAGACCGTGGCGGAAGTGGAGCAGGGATTGATCATCGATACTCTGGACCATTGCCTGGGGAATAGAACCCATGCCGCCAATATCTTGGGCATTTCGATCCGAACTTTGCGAAATAAACTAAAACAGTATTCCGCAGAAGGCGTGACCGTTCCTGCCCCTGGAGAGGGTGGAACACGGGCGTCCTTGTGATCTGTTACGTTTTAACATCGAGGTAAAATGGCAGAAAAAGCTTCAGAACCAGGCCCCGTCCCGGCCGCCACACCAGCTTCCGGTGGCGCTGCAGCGGCGGAGATCATAGACGGCTTACAAGCGCCGCCGGCCACCGCGACTGAAGAGGCCATCGAGGCGCTCGGCGCCGATATGTTCCACCGTGTCCGCAGCGCTTTTGCCAGGGGTGACATAATGTTGGCACTCGGTGTAGTGGCTATCCTCGTCATTCTCATTCTCCCGATGCCTCGTTGGCTGCTAGACGTCAGTCTGGCTTTTTCGATTACCTTCTCGGTCCTTGTTCTGATGACAGTGATTTTTATGGACAGGCCATTGGACTTCAATGCGTTCCCAACGATCCTTCTGATCGCCACGATGATCAGGTTGGCGCTCAATCTGGCTTCAACCCGGCTTATTTTGGCCGATGGACATCAGGGAACAGGTGCAGCCGGCGAAGTCATCGAAGCCTTTGGCGGATTTATCATGGGCGGGAATTTTGTCATCGGCATCATCGTTTTCGGTATCTTGGTCATTGTAAATTTCATTGTCATTACGAAGGGTTCTACGCGTATCGCAGAAGTGGCCGCCCGCTTTACGCTTGACGCCATGCCCGGCAAACAGATGGCCATAGATGCGGACCTTTCATCTGGACTTATTAATGAGGAGCATGCGCGAACCCGGCGCAAGGAACTGGAAGATGAAAGCTCCTTCTTCGGTGCCATGGATGGTGCCGCAAAATTTGTTCGGGGGGATGCCGTTGCCGGAATTCTCATCACGGGGATCAATATCGTTGGCGGCATTATCATTGGGGTCGTCCAGCGTGATATGGCTTTCGGCGATGCCATGGAGACCTTTACCCGGTTGACCGTAGGTGATGGCCTGGTCTCTCAGATTCCTGCTCTTATTGTATCCACCGCAGCCGGCATGCTTGTCACCAAAGGTGGCGTCTCGGGGCCCATGGACAAGGCCGTCTTCGGGCAGTTGGGTCGCAAACCGAAATCTTTGGGCATGGTATCCTTCCTTCTGGTGGCCTTGGCAATTTTGCCGGGCATCCCCGCTTTTCCGTTCTTGTTTCTAGCCAGCGGGATTGGCGGGATCGCGATCTTAGGGTTTCGCAAAGATCAAACTGCCCGCCAGGTGAAAAAAGAGGCAGTTGAAGCGGAGGAGGCTGAGAGGGCACCTGTCTCCGAGGAACCCATATCTCAAGTTCTCAAGATCGATTTCCTCCGCCTGGAACTGGGATATGGCCTGCTTGCTTTGATAAACGAAGGCCAGGATGGACAACGACTGACGGATCAGATTAAAGCGCTTCGGCGGCAAATGGCCGTGGAAATGGGCTTCGTCATGCCGGCCGTGCGGATACAGGATAATATGCAACTGCCTGCCAATAATTACATTGTACGGGTTAAGGAAATTGAGGCTGGAAAAGGAGATCTTCGGCCCAACATGCTCCTCGTGATGGACCCCCGAGGCGAGGATATTACAATTACGGGAGAATCGACAAATGAGCCAACATTCGGACTTCCGGCAATGTGGATTGATATGCAGTCCCGTGAGGAAGCAATGTTTAGAGGATATACCGTGGTCGATGCTCCCACAGTGATCACCACACACTTAACCGAAGTTATCAAGGACAATATGTCTGAACTACTGTCTTACGCTGAAACCCAAAAACTGTTGGATGACCTAGATAAAGACCATCAAAAACTCATTGCCGATATAGTGCCTGCTCAAATTACGGTTGGGGGTATCCAAAGGACGCTGCAAAACTTGCTGCAGGAGCGTATTTCAATTCGGGACCTTCCAACAATCCTCGAAGGAGTCTCGGAAGCTTGTGTGCAGACCCGCAACATTAACCAAATTACCGAACATGTTCGAATGCGACTCGCTCGGCAAATCAGCGATCAGAACGCAAATTCGGAAGGCATTATTCAGCTTGTGACGCTATCGCCTGAATGGGAACAGACGTTCGCTGAGTCGATTGTGGGCAACGGCGATGAACGTCAATTATCCATGGCACCAAGTAAACTGCAGGAGTTTATTTCTGGTGTGCGGCAGGTATTCGAGCGCCAAGCCCTCATGGGTGAAACGCCGGTCCTACTAACCAGCCCCAATATTCGTCCATTTGTGCGCTCAATTGTTGAGCGGTTTAGACCGTCCACAGTTGTCATGTCTCAAAATGAGGTTCACCCAAAAGCTAAAATTAAGACTGTTGAACAAATCTGAACAAATGCTCCCATTTGGGCGCCAACCTAATTTATACGGACCGAGATTAAGATCATTTTTGCCACCCCGGAGAGGTGAATGCAGCAAACCAACGGTGTCAATGAAGCGGCTAAAGCCGGGACGTCTCAGCCACAAGGGACATACGCAGTGGCGTCTGGAAAGGGTGGTGTCGGGAAGACCTGGTTCGCCATCACACTTTCCCATGCACTCGCCAATCTGGGCCGTAAGACCTTGTTGTTTGATGGAGACTTGGGGTTGGCCAATGTTGACATCCAGCTGGGCCTCATGCCGAAACATGATTTAGGTACTGTCATCAGCGGNAAATTGCCTCTAAATCAAGCGACNCTGCCNTTTGANGAGGGGGGNTTTGATATNATNGCNGGGCGCTCAGGCTCCGGNAATTTGGCGAATGTCTCNGCCAACCGNCTNCACACTCTGGGNGANGATTTATCACTTCTNTCCGCCGCGTATCAAAATGTTGTCTTGGATTTGGGCGCAGGCGTGGAGCGTACGGTGCGGAACCTCGCCAATCATGTTGCTACGGTGCTGGTTTTAACCACTGATGAACCAACGGCGCTCACCGATGCCTATGCATTCATCAAAATAACGCATATGGAGCGGCCTGCGACTGACATTAGGGTCGTTGTCAACATGGCCAACAGCACCAAGGAGGGGGAACGGACCTATAATACCATCCTGAAGGCATGCGAAGGCTTTCTAAAATTTTCACCGGCCCTTGCCGGCGTGATCAGAAGGGACCCCAAAGTCCGAGATAGCATTCGGGCACAAAGCCCCATCCTTATGAGGTTTCCAAACACAGAAGCAGCCATTGACGTGGGCAACATCGTGAATAATCTAACAGCTTGAACCATGGCGGATGTTGTACCTCCTCCACCAACACCGCCAACGGTTGTTTCAACACCGCTGCCGCCTCAAACAGCCGTGGCGCAAGATCCGCCGAGCATTATTACGAATTTACCGGTTGGCGCGAGTTTGGACGGCGTGGTCACCTCTCAGCTCCCTCAATCCACGTTGGTCGAAATTCAAACACATCTCGGAAAATTATTATTGCAAAGCACAGCAAATCTGGGCTTGGATGACCAACTCCACCTAATCTTGCAAAAGAAGTCCCCCTATCTTCAATTTATAATCAGAAATAATCTGGCCACTGGCACGGCCAATACACAAGCTCACCCCTCGCAGAGCCCCCAAATTGGAATGCCCGAGATGCCGAGATCGTCGACGGTCGGCCTGGGGGGCGCTTCGCTGCCGTCAGCTAATGCTGCAACAACTCCTGTGGTTTCGCAGAACATTCCCGCCGAGGGGCAGGTTAAGGTCGACATCGGCGTCATTATTCGGGCCACCCTTTTGACTGAACCCACCTCAGAGCGATCAGGCTCCCTATCGACAAAAGCCACCAGCAAGTCCGCGCCAAATGGAATATTAAACGCTGGTAACCGGGTTTTACAGTCGCTTAAGACCTCGCTCGCACAAGTTTTCCCGAGGAATGTTGCAGGGGCCACAACAATAAATTCAGCTGAGCAGCCGTCCACCCTGATCGCTGGATCAAAAATCGATGTCCGAATTATTGATATTTTAAGCCCCCCCGATGGTTCGGCCCATTCCCCCTCTCAGGTATCGCTGAGACCGGGACAGATTTTTCAAGGAACAGTGACGTCGCATCTCCCATCCGGTTTTCCACTCACCGATACCCCTATTGGGCGACTGGTGCTCGAAACCGCCACCCACATTGCAACGGGTAGCCGCCTGTCTTTGGAAATCGTCTCTCTCCCCCAGGCCACAGCCCTTGATCCTGGACTAAGTGTTAATGCACTGTCACCGCTGCTTTCGCGCGACTTACCCGCTCTTACAGAGACCATGAGGTTTGTCGAGCAATTGCCCCCAGAAGTTAGAGCCAGCGTACCAACCCCGGTCATACCGCGCACCGGCAGCCAACTGACCTCTACCCTGCTGTTTTTTCTCAACGCGCTAAAGGGCGGGAATGCGAGCACCTGGCTGCCGGATCAAACAAACGCGTTTCTGAACGCGGAACGGCCAGATCTTTTGGGACGCCTGAATGATGAATTTGGCCAAATCGCCCGCCCCTTTAATGAAGGCACATCCGGCGATTGGCGGACAGCCCTCATTCCGCTCTTCGGAGGATCATATTTAGAAAATTTCCAAATGAGTTTCCGTCAATGGGGAAGTGGTGACGAGAATAAAGATACCGAAGAAGATGCACGATTTATTATCGATGTCACCCTCAGCAAATTTGGCAGAGTGCAATTAGATGGTTTGGTCGTCTCAGGGAAAAATAAATTTGACCTATTTGTGCGCTCGGAAGCATCCTTTCCGCAGTTCATGAGGAAAGACATCGCGGCTATATTTTCCGAATTTGTTGAGATTTCCGGTGTGAAGGGAAACTTGGTATTCCAGTCACAGACTCACTTCGTGGACGTCCCACGCATTCAGAACGTCTCGCGCGAGGACGCATATCTAGTTATTTAATGAGGGTTTCATGGACGTTCAATCAAGACGCGCCTTACTCACCTGCGACAGCAATCCAAACGAAATGAGTGACTATCTGGTCTCTCTGGGAGGCCGCCTGACGATGGAGGATCATGGTACATTTGATGTTCGTGTCACCTACGTCCCAGATTCCTGTATATTAAATGTTACCTCACTCCACAGCTATTTGGCGGCACTGGCCAACTTCCCCGAGATGACACCGGAACTGTCTGGCAAAACTCTTTTGGAAGATGCCAACAACGAGCTTGTGCCCCGCTGGGTCCGGGTCACCCTCATCGGACGACCAGAGGCCGAAACCGTTGGATCTTATCGCTGTCTTTTTCAGGACAATCAGCCCAACTGGTCAAACCCGGCGCTTACAGCGGTCGTCGTTGAATTTGAGGCCGCATAAGCTTAAAAAGTCTCTTTAAATTTCTTTTGCCGGTGCGCATTTGACCCGATTTCATCGAGCACCGCGTGCTCCGAGCGAGATTGCTCCAACGCGTCAACCTTGTCGCGTGCCTCCTGGGTGAGTTCAAAGCCCTTCAGATTTTTATAGTCTTCCCTAATTTCATCTTGGGCAATGACGAGCTTTTCCTGCATTTCCGCGATTGCCACAACGAACTGCTCCCGGCGGAGAATGCTGTGAGCGGCGAAGTTCCCATACAAAACACCGGCCAGATCAGGAGATAATTTAGCAATATCCTGTTCGTTGATAATTTTTTCTTCAAGGTCACAGGCCTGGCGTTCCAAATCTGAGACAATGGCTATCATTCCGCCTAATTCTCTCCGCTTTTCATCAACGCGATGTTGGTGCAAGCGAATTAACGTATGAAGCGATTTCGCCACCTACGCGGCCTCCTCTTGGCCATAATGCATATCCAAACTTGCCGCCAATTGAGCATAACAGGCCTCTAAATCCGTCGCGTCGGCTTTGTTTTGCCTGAGAAACGCCTCGATGGCTGGGAAATAGTGAATGGCTTCATCCACTATTGGATCAGACCCCTGCCGATAGGCTCCCAACCGGATCAATTCCGCCATGTCTTCATAAGTAGACACTAATTGTTTGGCCCGGTCTACAACCGCGTTTTGCTCCGCTGTGTTGCAGTCAGGCATCGTTCGGGAAATACTCTTCAAGACATTCACTGCAGGAAAACGTCCCCTGTCAGCAATAGCCCGATCCAATATGACATGACCGTCGAGAATACCTCTGACCGCGTCCGAGACGGGTTCGTTAAGGTCATCGCCTTCGACAAGAACAGTAAACAGTCCGGTAATCGACCCCTGATCCGCAGTACCGGGACCAGCTCTCTCCAGTAGCCGAGGCAATTCTGCGAAAACAGTAGGGGTATAGCCTCGAGTTGCCGGCGGTTCACCTGCAGACAGGCTAATCTCTCTCTGTGCCATTGCAAAGCGCGTAACACTGTCCATCAGGCACAGAACATGGCGGTTTTGATCTCTGAAATACTCTGAGATCGCCATTGTTAAATAGGCTGCCTGGCGGCGCACAAGAGGCGGTTCATCCGACGTCGCGACAACCACGACACTGCGCGCCATGCCGTCCGGCCCTAGATCATCCTCAATAAACTCTTTGGCCTCTCTCCCCCGCTCTCCGATCAGGCCAATAACGCTAACATCCGAAGTCGTGTGACGCGCCATCATGGACAGGAGCGTTGATTTTCCGACTCCGGAGCCAGCAAAAATACCCAGGCGCTGTCCCAAGCAAACCGTNAGAAATGCATTCATCGAGCGAACACCCAGATCCACTTTGTCTCCCACCCGGGTTCGTTGGTGCGCCGGCGGAGGGTTATTCAATATGGTATAACCATCTGTCCCCCTCTGCAGCGGTCCCTTTCCATCGATCGGCTCACCAAATGCATTGACGACCCGTCCGAGCCACTCGTCAGTCGGATAGATCGCTGCTGCGCTTGCGCCAATCTCCGCGCGGCATCCAATNCCAATTCCTTCCAATGTCCCAAAAGGCAGCGCCCGGATATGACCGTCCTGGAACCCAACGACCTCACATATAACCTGCCGACCGGTCCGCGTCTGGATCAAACAATGCTCGCCAATCGAGACCAGTCCTTCGATGCCACTGATCTCGATCAGCATGCCAAGTATGGAAGTGACACACCCATACACTTTTTGGAACGGAAGCCGCTCTATGTCGCCGATAATATTATCGAATGGTATATTCACTCGATTCTCATTTTATAAAAAGTATGAAACACCGCTCTTTTGGTTAATATTGCCCAAAACCGCTTAATGTTTGGTAAAATCATTACGGTGCGTCGTTGGCTTGAATAACCGTGGAACGCACCCTATTGTTAACGTATTGCGTTAATATATTTAATATCCGATAGAGAGATGGTCATGCGAGTCCTTTTGGTTGAAGACGATCCTACCACATCTCAAAGTATTGAGATGATGTTGAGCTCAGCGGGGATGGTGCTGGACACCACAGATATGGGGGAAGACGGGCTAGAAATTGGCAAATTATACGATTATGACATTATTATTCTTGATCTAATGCTGCCGGATATGGACGGCTATGAAGTGCTACGGCGACTGCGCGCGTCCAAAGTTGAAACGCCAGTCTTGATCCTTTCGGGATTGACCGAGTCGGAAGAAAAGGTAAAAGGCCTCGGAACCGGTGCAGATGATTATTTAACCAAGCCATTTAACAAAGATGAACTTATTGCACGGATAAATGCCATCGTCAGAAGGTCCAAAGGGCACTCTGACTCAATCATTAAAACGGGAAAACTAGCGGTCAATCTGGATGCTCACACCGTTGAAGTTGGTAACAAGCCTGTTCATCTCACGGGCAAGGAATATGGTATTTTAGAGCTCCTGTCCCTTAGGAAAGGAACTACGCTTACGAAAGAGATGTTCCTCAATCACCTGTACAATGGCATGGACGAGCCGGAACTGAAAATTATCGATGTTTTTGTCTGTAAACTCAGAAAAAAGTTATCCGCGGTGTCAGGCAAAGAGATCTATATTCATACGGTTTGGGGCCGGGGATATGTCTTGAGAGACCCAGATGATGACCAGACGGCGTCAAAATCCACGAAAAAAGCGAAAGCGAAGGCTCCCGCGTAATGATGAAGAATTTCCTAATACCCTGAGGGGTTTCGTCCTTCTGCAAAAACCCGGTAACGTCTAGGTTCCTATAATAACGTACACGACGTCAATCCCGTGACAGCTTAGAAAGCCGCGGTTACATCCAGGGCGCTTTCTGCTCCTCCAAGAAACAATACACCATCAACAGGCATCAACTTTGCAATCCGGTCCAAATTTGAGCTTTGGTCTCCTGATCAAAATAGATAGGCACGTCATCACNGGTGTGAGCCACCGTTTCCAAACGAGGCAAACAGAAAAATCCGCTGGCCCCTCTAATCTTATGAACCTGCCTACAATCATTCGATAATGTATCTGCATAGCTTGGATCTTGCTCAAACTTAACAAGCCCCATGTCAAAAACCGACAGTCTCTCTGATTTTTTCGTGAGAAATACATTATCCATCTGGTCAACTCGAACCCCGAAGGAGGGGTCACGACAGCAATTAGCAACTCTTCGCAAATGAGGATGAATTTGAAAATTTGTACCCCACAAATAAAAAGTTGCAGCATTACCCGACAAATGGCGGTTTGAGCCGCGAAAATGTAACTTAAATGGCGACTAATTCTATCTTAGTCTCTGAAATCTGTTTTAATTCCAGCGTTTTACCCTCATGATCAAAAAACATCACCGCCATGTGNGCAATCACATTCCGAACCGTGAGATCTGCCTGCTTTATTTGTATATCCAACCCGCTTTCAACCTCTTGACGGAGCCTGCATTGATCTCCCTGAGAAACGATACACGTCTCATCCAAAGTGATCCAGTTGGAACTCGACAATTGGATAACACCACCGCGCGGCAAACAGTCTGCCATCACGAGCACGCCAAACATCAGAGCTTTGGCCGTGTTTCGGGGCAATTCCATGCCAGCATTCACACTCTCTACCGAATTCTCCAGGCTTATCCGGCGGTCACCCAGATGAGACTGCAGTGCCGCGTAAATTTTGTTCCAGGAAATATGATCGCTGTCACCTCCTGTCCCCAGGATCAGCCGGAAAAAAGAGAGTCGCTCCACCGCCTGACGGGCGCTGGTGTGGACCAACTTGAGGGACGTCTGAAACAAATCGATTTCTGTGGAGTCTAGAAACTCCAAACCATGGTTGATAGCGCTCACTGGACTGATAAGGTCATGGCAAATCTTGGAACATAGTAGTTCCATAACTCTCAAATTTTCTAATTTCTTCATGACGACCCCCGTTCACTTTCTTTTGAAAACCTTGAATTGCGACGCTTAGACGGGTTAAACATTTTCTATCAGGTAGAATTTGTCAGATTAATGAACATATTTCATAGCCTAAGATAGATAACCTTGACTGAATAGAATGAATCAAGCCCAACAAACTAAAAGCCAGACCAATGTGAGCGGCAAGAAAGCCCGCAAAATCGGTTTACCGAAAGGACGCCTCGTCGACGACTCTTCCCGGGCAAGGATCAGAGATCTATTGTCTGGAAAATCGACCGACCGCCAGTATTTAATCGAATACCTTCACTTAATCCAAGACAAGTATAATCAACTCCCTGCTCCCCTCTTGGCCGCGCTCGCCGAGGCAATGAAACTATCTCAGTCCGAGGTCTACGAAGTTGCCACGTTTTACCATCACTTTACTGTGGTAAAAGAAAATCAACCCGCACGGCCACCCCTGACAGTCCGGGTCTGCAATGGCATCGCATGTGAGTTGGCGGGGGCCAATAGGCTCTTCGACAACCTCTCGAACTCTCAAGAGCCAGATTTTGAGATTGTCCACGCTCCGTGTGTCGGTGCCTGCCATCGCGCGCCGGTCGCCGTCGTTGGTAAAAATCAAATTTGGGAAGCAGATCCTGCGACGGTTTCGAAGGCTATAGCAGACGAACAAGTTGAGGAGAGAGCCACGTCCCATCAAACGCTGAACGCCTACCAGGAAAATGGGGGCTACGTCGTTTTGGATCAAATTTTAAATGGCGATCTCGATAGGGAGCAGGTGCTAGACCAGCTCGAGAAATCAGGAGTGCGGGGAATGGGAGGCGCTGGTTTTCCAGCCCATAAAAAATGGCGCTTTTTGGAGGGAACGAGGGCCCCGAGAGCGGTCGTAGTAAATGCAGATGAGGGGGAACCGGGAACCTTCAAAGATCGCCATTGTTTGGAAACGGAACCGCATAAGGTTTTGGAGGGAATGCTCGTGGCGGCCAATGTTATCGGCGCTAGTGATGCGTACATTTATTTACGGGACGAATATCCCCATATCCACCAAATGCTGCTCACAGAGGTGAGCGCACTTGCAAAGACAGGTCTCACAAGAGGTGTGGAAATACATCTCCGGCGCGGCGCAGGGGCTTACATCTGCGGCGAAGAAAGCGCGCTCCTCGAGAGCATTGAGGGAAAAAGGGGTCTGCCGAGAAACCGTCCGCCATATCCCGCACAGGCAGGCGTCTTTGGCCGTCCCACACTGATCAATAATGTGGAAACGCTCTATTGGGTCAGTGATATTTTAAAGAACGGGCCTGCTTGGTATGCAGATGAAGGTCATCCCCGGTTCTATTCGGTCTCGGGCCGAGTCAAAAAACCGGGTATTGTCCGGGCCCCCTCAAACGTGACAGCCAAGCAACTCATTGAAGAGTTTTGCGGCGGGATGTTGGATGGTCACGAATTCAAAGCCTACCTGCCGGGAGGTGCTTCGGGCGGCATCCTTCCGGCATCTATGTCAGATATTGCCCTAGATTTTGGGACTCTTGAGGAGTTTGGCTGCTTTATCGGCTCGGCGGCCGTGGTGGTTTTCTCGGATCAAGATAAAATCCCAGATGTCGCTCTTAATCTTTTGGAGTTTTTTGCCGATGAGAGTTGTGGCCAATGTACCCCGTGCCGACTGGGGTGCGAGAAAATGATTGCCCTGCTAAAGAAC
>NHHQ01000066.1 GCA_002170915.1 Rhodospirillaceae bacterium TMED167
CGCCGGTGACACTTTCCGCGGCCAGGACGTTCTGATCAGCAACAACAACCTCAGCGCCGGCTGATCGAAACGCCCGCGCGGTAGCAGCGCCAATGCCCGATCCGCCCCCGGTGACAAGAACCACGTGTCCCGCCAATGGGGGCGGGACAGCAGTCGATAATTTTGCCAATTCCGGGGGCCAGTATTCGATGTCGAATATGTCCGCCGCAGGCGCAGGCGCGAACCGACCAATCCGCTCGGCCGAGGCTATCACATCAATCGCAGTTTCTGCGAGATCCGCGGCAATGGCGGCCGACCACGCCGTCTCCCCAATGCCATATAGGCCGCTCCCCGGGACAAGCGCCACGCGTGGCGCCGGATCCCGCATGGTCATTTTCGGGCCGCGGCGCCCGTTCGATTTCTGAAACTGGCGGGCGTATGCCGTTACGTAGTCATCCACGGCACGTCCGACATCGTCGTCAGGATTAAGAACCACTGGTTTTGCCTTGGTCCAAATTACATGATCTGGCGTAACCGGCCCGGCCTGGCCGTAGCGGGCAAGATCCCGGCCATTCACGAACGCCTGAACCGCCTTATTCGACCTAAAATCCAGAATGGCCCCACCCGGCATATGTCGATATAACGCGCCCCGAAGCACAGGTGCAACGTCGGTCTGCCGGGCACCGAGTGTTATGCGGGCCGCCGGGAAGATATTTTTTTTACGCCCACTACGAAGACGGTTCTCCGCACGACTTACCAAATTTATCATTTGCCCATAGGCGCCTTTGGCCGTCTTCCCAAAAGTAAAGACGCCATGCTTCATGACGATCAGGCCCCGAGCCGCAGGCGACTGCCGCACAGCCGCCGCCGCTCTCTTCGCCAAGGCAAACCCGGACATGGCATAGGGTAGGACGATCACTTCGCCGCCGTAAATCTTTTCCGCGATCGCTTTGCCATCCGGTTGATTAGTGATCGCCAGCACGGCGTTGGCATGGCTATGGAAAATATATGGGGCGGGCAGAAAAGCGTGCAGCAAGGTCTCCACCGACGGTGGTGATTGTGATGGATCCAATTTAGCCCGTGTGAGAGCCGCCAGCATGTCGGTGTCGCTCAGGACATTTAAATCTTCAAGGCGACGCAATTGCGCGAGATCCAGCGCGGCAAATCCGTTCGCCCCGATGCCGTCCAAATCATGGCCACTCGCTTTGACGTGGAGACCTTCGACAGACATTCCGGATAAATCCGAAACTCGGGTTTTAACAGATGAATTGCCGCCGCCATGCCGCACCAATTTCGGGTGCGCGCCAAGCAGGCGCGAAGCGTGAACGCAGTCGGCCAACGGCTTTGGCACACCGGCACGACGGAGAGACCGGACAGTCGCCTCGGCTTTTTTATCTGACCATAGATTTTTCATATCGTGTAGTCTGCAAGATTTACTGCAACATTTCCACGGGGATTTCTCATGAAAGGCATTCTAAGAGAGTTTTCGTAGACACTTCACAATTGGCGGGCTCTTAAAGCGCGCCATTGGTATACCTGCCAAAATAATTTAAATGAAATTAGTTCCAAACTTGTGGGACTATATTCCCCAGACAAAGGTCAGACGGGAGTGAAACATGGACAAATCCTGTGCTTTGGGGCATCAACACTTTACAAGAAAAGGCGTATTCGCCGCACAAAAATCTTATCCGCTTGCCAAACTCTTGGACAAGCCAAGGTAACCCGTATACTCCTCTTTAACTGAATAATTTTTACTTATGATTCCGATCCAGAAACTCCTAGCCCTCTCGTGGCTGTTTATCGTGCTGGCCGCTTGCACGGGTGGTAGCATCGCTGACGAGCCGTTCTTTAATCCGAAAAAATACCACCACACCGTGGATGGCTTCAGAAATCCACCCGGCAGCCCGGAACACGTCCGCAGTGCCAGACAGTTTATGGCCTTTCTCTGGAAGCGGATTACCGAAGACGTCGGCGAGATTAAACTGCCAGAAAATCATATTCTACCTCCTGAGGCAGCGATCAAACAATTTCACGATTCGCCTGCCGACTCGCGCATCACCTGGATCGGCCACGCCTCATTTCTGATCGGCTGGAACGGGATCAACATCCTCAGTGACCCTCATTTTTCGAAACGCTCATCGCCCTTTTCTTTTGCCGGTCCGCAGCGGTTTGCGCCGCCAGGATTAAATATGGAGGACCTACCCAAGCTCGATGTGATTATCATCTCCCACAATCATTATGACTCGTTTGACGAAGATTCCTTGCGGGCGCTCTCAAGACATAGCCCGGATGCCCTTGTGCTCACGCCACTGGGTCTCGCCCAAACGATCAGGCAATGGGGATTTAAAAACGCTAGGGATATGGATTGGTACGATCGACAATCCGTGGGAGACGTGACCTTCATGTCGACGCCAGCCATCCACCGTGCCAACAGATGGCTTTTCGATGTCAACGAAACTTTGTGGTCAGGGTTTACCATAGAGTCCAACGGGAAGAAGATTTGGTTTGTCGGCGATACTGCCTTTGGCCCCGTATTTGAACGGGATCTCGCCAAACGTATTGCTCCTGTGGACATCACTCTAGCCCCTGCCGGCGCCTTCCTGCCACGTGAGGTCATGCAGGCTGCTCACACAACCCCCGAAGAAAGCATTTATCTTGCCAAAATCATGGGATCCAAAACGGCGATTGGCATGCACTGGGGAACCTTTCCCCTGGGTGCGGACAAACCGCTTGACGCCATCAAACGTTTTAATAAAACCCCAACCCGGGGCATGAGAAAAATTATGATGCAAATCGGCCAGACTCTCAGTCTTCAGGAGCTTTGGTAAGTTTCTCTGGAACATCGGCACTCGATTGACTACATCAGGTGTTTGCTTGTTTGACCTATGAGAGATGGGGCTAGACGGCCGAAGAGGGAACAGAACTGGAGGACATAGCGTCATGGGAGAAGTTCTGCGCGCGGAGTGGTTTGATCTGGCGGTCGACACCCAGAACAGCACGTATGCATGGCTGCACGATACCTACCTGCCGGCTATGTGCGCAGCAGACGGCATCGCGTGGGTTGGCCACTATGACATTGTCGAGCAACCGGACCGGCCCTATATTGAGGGAGCTCCGCGCAAAAAGACTACGAACGATCCAACTTTGCCCACCGGATGGCACAACGTGATATTAACGGCGGCGGCGTCGCCAGAAGTCTATTTCGGGCCGGGCATATCCGATTGACGCCTTGGAAGAGGCACACGCGGTCAAGCTCTCTGCCCGGCTCAATTACCGAAACGCGGTGTTCATCGAAGAACAAGTGATCAACTCACCGGAACAGCACACCCTTCCGTATGGAATGGGTCCGCCACCCGCCATGCAGCTTGGCAATTACAACTGCGACACTCCCGACGATGAAATCGAACTTGCGAAATGGTANAGGGCGGAGCGGTTTCCCAGGGTNTCCGTGGCTAAAGGCATGATTAGNGGGCGCAAGCTNCTATCCATANCAGGTTGGCCGAAGCACGGTGTNCTTTGGGAAGTAACAGACCTGCCACCAGAAGACTTCAATGTTGAGGCCCGGTTCGTAAATGCCGGTCGGAATGATAAATGGAATGGCCGACATGTACTCGAGTATGTCACTCATACATTCCAGGGCCCTCATTGCGGCCGAAGAGTCTGGCCGGAGATTAAAAATAGTGGATATTAAAGGTTAATTTGAAACTTAAAGCTTGTAATTAGAACCACTGAAAAATTACGCGTTGTTACCACACCAAGTTTGACAGCGACTTAGACAATTCATTGTCATTAGTCCTAGAGAATATATTCTTTCAATACACCTTCTGCACGAGCAATGGAATCTGCTTGGTGAGGCAACAATTTATCAGTTGTTTCTTGTGACGGCTTCAAATAAGGGTCTGACACATTTGTTTGGATGCCAGATAACTCCTCTAGTACCGCTAGACAATGAAACGGAACCGAGTGGNGAGANTATCCACCCTCATGTGTCATTACAATTTTTCCATCACAAATCGAGTGAGAGGCCNCTTTGATCCGGGCCGCAAGTANTCGGAAGGAATGACTNGTCAACATCATTCTTCCTAAAGGGTCATGGAAACCTGCATCGAACCCACACGGGACGATAATCAATTGTGGATTAAACGTTTCTAGTGCCGGGAGCACTACGTGATCAAATGCGGCTAAATAAGCAGCTTCGCCACACCCAGGTGGTAGCGGAATGTTCAGATTTGTACCAACTCCCTGGGCAGCACCAATCTCATTAGTCGCGCCGCTAGCCGGCGGAAAACAGTTTTCCTGATGAAGGGATATTGTCAGAGCCCGGGGATCTTCCCAAAAAATTTCCTGTGTGCCGTTACCATGATGAACATCCCAATCTACGAATGCTATGCGATCCAAACCCCCNANCTCTAAAGCATNTAGTCCAGCTATTGCTGCATTTGCGAAAATACAAAANCCCATNGCTTCATTTGGNCTAGCGTGGTGGCCAGGNGGNCGGATAAGGGCATAAGCATTATCTACTTTTCCAGATAGAANGGCTTTAGTAGCCGATATAGCTCCTCCTGCTGACAATAATGCAATATCAATACCTTTATTTCCAACCTGCGTAGCACCGATAAGACCCAAATTTCCGCCGCCTTTTTCACTTAACTCTTGAACTTCAGCAAAATATTTTGCGGTGTGCACTCTTAGCACATCCTCCTCCGAAGCTGGTAGACAGGAGAGGGCGGTTAATTTTTTTGTTAAGCCAGCACGATCAAACAGGTTTTTAATTCGCCGCTTACCATCTGCATTTTCTGGTGGCTGGATCGGCTCTATCCAAGGACTAACATCTGCAGGCCCAAAATACATTCCGGTGTCATGCCACATCAATCGCTCTTCCCAGACCAAACCTGTTGTCATGTCATTCTCCTAAACCGCGACTGGAACTTTGCCCGCGCGTTGCTCGCTGATTATATCTGTATTACTTCAATATTAGATTATGTTCTCATAGTCTGTTATCTTTTTAATTGAAGGCTCTCAAAAATTGCATGTCGTGAGCGAGTTGAAACCTCCTGCTATAAATTAGCCAACAATTCAAATGTACGCCGCCAGGAGAGTTCTGCTGCATTTTCAAGATAAACTCCCGTTCGCGCCGGAAACATATAGCTGTGTTCGCCACCGGCATAGACAAACACCTCGGCAGCGTCCCGGTTTACGCACGCCGCCTGCACTGCGCTTACGGAGCCTTCCATAGGCGCAATGGCATCATTATCACCATAGTGAAATTGCACGGGACAGGTAACCTGACCAAACTCACTCAGGAATTTTTCCACATAAGAGCCATGATAGGAAAAGCCCGCGCTGACGCCTAAGCGGGCGGATGCCTGCACCATGAACGGTCCACCAAAACAATAGCCCTGCACTGCAATCTTCTCGTTACAACGGGGAGACGCTCGCAGGACCGCTATCGCGGCCGCGATATAGGCCACCCCGGCATCCCGGTTGACGCGGGCCGCTCTGGCCCGGCCCCGCTCGCTGCCTTCAGGTGACACGGGCAGGACATCAGTATCCTCAGCATCTTCCCAGAACATGTTCGGAGCGATGGCTGGATAACCGTTAGCCGCGAGCCGGTTAGTAATGGCTTTGATATCNTCGTCCACGCCGAAGATGGCACCNATCACCACCACGCCCGGCTTTTGGCCGTCCATTGGTTCGGCCATATAGCCCGGCAACGCCATGTCTTTATAGGGAATTTGAATATCTTGTCCGCTCATATTGTCGGTTCCTAGGTCATTAATACGCGGCGGCATTCAATCAGAGCCCATCTCCAATGGGAAGGGCCCAACACCTAAAATTCAGGTTTTTTTCAGACCCACCCACTGCCGATTAACGTTCCAGGTGTATGGCCTTGGGCGGCTTCTCCGCAGGGTCCAGCAGCAATATTAGGCGGACGCGGGGACATAAGGTTTTAGAGGTCGTCCCGTCTGAGGCGGCGGAGGCTTCCGGCTTTAGTCCGGCAGATCAAACGCGAGAATGGACATGTTGAAGTCATAAGAGACGTCTCCGTCCTCGTCGTCTTTGTATAGGACCCCAATAAATTCATCCGACATGTATACCTCGACGGACCCATCCGATTGCGGACGATCCTTGAGGACAATATGTTGGTTACCGAATTTCTCCCTGAGGTAGCGCTGTACACGCGTCATTTCCGTATCGTCCATAACTCAATCCTTCTTACATCGTCTTTAATTCGTTCTTTAACAGGTGTTACCGTCCTTGGCCAAATTAAATGCGACGGGTCTCAAATTTGATCAAACCGATTTAGTGGGCCCTCGCAACGCGTTCCCGTCGGGATCAGGCCGCATCCAGCAGAGTCGCAGCATAGGCATGCCGTTTGCGCAGGTTTACCTCAAACACCTCACCGAATTCCGGCACGACCGACCCCTTAATAATATCGCTTCCCGCGAGAGCCTGACGCCACGCGTCCACTTTCGGAAACTCCTTCAAAAGGCCCGTCTTGCATAGTTCTTCGACCAGAGAAAAGCGCATGAGAAACGGGGCGTAAGCCGCATCGACGGCACATAACATCTCGCCGTTGAAGAACGGGCCCTCATTGCTTCGCTCCTGCGTCAAAGCTTCTTCCAGCCTGGCCAGAGCTTTGCGCGCGCCATCCATGGCTGCCACTTGGTCATTCTTAGACTTGGCATAATTGACACCATTGATGGCTTTTGCAAAATCGGGCGTGAAATCTGTCCAGGCGCGGTTGCGCGCACGCTTTACGGGGTCTTCCGGGTGCAACCGAGGCGTTACGGTTTCGTCCAAGAATTCGGCAATGGCATTTGACTCAAATAAAACGTCGTCATCAGCCCACAAAACCGGCACCTTGCCATGAGGTGAGATTTCCAGGAACCAGTCCGGTTTATCGTCAGCAGAAATATGCGTCATCTTGAAATCAATGCCTTTCGCACGCAAAACAATCACGGCGCGCTGAACCCAGGGTCAGGTTTTAAAACTGATCAAATGGTATTTTTCAGCCATTTTTAGGTCTCCAAATGATATAATTTTGATCTTTGAGTGGGGTAAATGCTGTCACAGGCCAGGAGTGGGATCAAACATCTTTGCATAAACCGTTGAAATCAGAGTAAAAGAGGCGTCATGAAGCAGGTTGTGCAAAGTGCAAAGACGGGTAAATTATCCGTGCGTGACGTGCCCGCACCAAAGGCGGCGGCGGGCGAACTCCTAGTGCGAACACGGGCATCATTGATTTCTGCCGGNACCGAACGCATGGTNGTTCAATTCGCGCGGAAATCTCTCGCCGCCAAGGCCAAGGACCGGCCCGATCTCGTNCAGAAAGTCATGGCCAAAGTANGGACGGACGGNCTGAAGGCCACCNTGAAGGCNGTCTTNTCTCGCNTNGATGAACCCCTNCCCCTGGGCTATAGCGCTNCCGGCATCNTCGTGGAGGTAGGCACAGGNCTTGAAGGAACCTACCGGGTCGGGGACCGGGTGGCGCTTGCCGGTGCAGGTCTNGCCAACCACGCCGAGCTCAATGCCGTGCCGCAGAATTTGGCNGCCCCCATTCCCCATGACGTGTCGGATGAAGACGCCTGCTACGGTACCCTNGCCGCCATNGCGCTGCACGCGGTCCGTAATCTNGACGCCCGNCTCGGTGAGACCGTCGCAGTGCTGGGACTGGGCCTCGTGGGCCAATTGGCGACGCAGTTTCTGGCACTGTCCGGGGTCAGAGTGGCCGCCCTCGACTATGACCAGGACCGGCTTGATCTCGCCAAAGAGTTGGGTGCNGAAAAAATTATTAATCTGGCCGATGCGGATGCGGCAGGTCAGGCAATGGCCTTCTCNTCGGCGCGCGGGTGTGACGGTATCCTCATTGCAGCGGCGGCAGCGACCTCGGAACCCTTTGAGATGGCGGCCGAGGTCGCTCGGGATCGCGCCAAAGTCTGCCTCGTAGGTCAAAGCGGCACGGCGTTCCCATATGCCGCATTTATGAAGAAAGAGTTGTCCATCATTGTCTCCCGGTCCTATGGCCCTGGGCGCTACGACAACGACTATGAAGACCGGGGCATGAAATACCCGGAGGGTTTCATACGCTGGACAGAAACGGAAAATTTAGCAGAAAGCGTGCGACTAATGTCAGCAGGCTTGACCCGGCGCTTAAATGTAGCAGGCCTTACCACCCACACCTTTGCCATTGGAAACGCAGACCAGGCGTATGGCCTCGTGATGGAAAAAACAGAACCTCACATGGGCGTGCTTCTCACCTATCCAGACGTCCGGTCCACAGAGGATCCCGTGACATTCCCATCCCCCAAGGCGGCCTCAGACGCGTGCGTGATCGGCCTCATCGGCGCGGGTCAATTTGCCCGCTCTGTTTTGCTGCCAGAACTGGTGTGCCAACCTGGTGTGACACTTCATACTTTGGTCTCGAAAGGCAGCGCGTCCGCTGCCCACAGCGGTGACAAGTTTGGGTTCGACCACGCGAGCACGGATGNCAGCAGCATCCTTGCCAATCCAGCCATTAACGCTGTCATTATCGCCAGCCGCCATGATGACCATTCAGCCCAGGCCGTTGCAGCCCTGAATGCCGGAAAATCCGTACTGGTCGAAAAACCCCTGGGTATCAACAGATCGGAAATCGAAGCGGTCCAGGCAAGCCGGGCAGGTGCCACAGGGTTTCTTCAGGTCGGCTTTAANCGACGTTTTGCCCCCTTGTCCATTTNGGCCAAACAAAAATTATCNTNCCTGGANGGTCCACGNTTCATGACCTTCCGCGTCAACGCTGGGGCTGTGCCANCTGGATCCTGGCTCCATAACATGGATGAAGGCGGCGGGCGGATCATCGGCGAAATGTGCCATTTTATTGATCTCGCTCGGTATTTTGCTGGGTGCAATATCACATCCGTGATGGCAGACGCCCCGATATCTAAAACAGGCGCCTGTGACGATGTCACCGCAACACTTCGATTCACCGACGGCAGCCTTGCCACAATTGCCTATACCGCNCTCGGCGATGGGGCCTATCCAAAGGAAATGATCGAAATNTTCGCNGACGGCANCGTAGTAGCGATCAATAATTTCAGAACCCTGACGAGNACAGNGGNTGGGAAATCATCGAAACAGACCCGCAGCCAGGACAAAGGGTTCAGCGCCGCGCTCTCCGCATTCACGGCGACCGTCCGGGAGGGTGGACCAGCGCCAATCGATGAAAAGGAATTGATAGAGTCCAGTATGGCCACCCTTGCGGTGCTGGAAGCTCTCCAATCCGGGAATCGAGTCGAAATACCGCTTGCCTGAAAGAATGTCATTTAAATGAACGATATTGCCGCCCTAATCACCTGTGTCGAAAAACTCAAAGACGGATACGTCCTATGCGTTGGAGACGTCATGCTAGACCGGTTTGTATACGGCGACGTGGAGCGTATCTCGCCAGAAGCGCCAATCCCCGTGTTCCGAATCTTATCAGAAAACGTCATGCTGGGAGGCGCAGGCAACGTCGCGCGCAATATCGCTGGACTGGGCGGACGGACACGGTTCGTCTCTGTCGTCGGGAACGATCAGGCGGGCCGGGACGTGACCACTCAGGTCGGCGAAATTGGTGACTTGGATGCCCGGCTCATCACCGACACATCTCGTAATACCACGATCAAAACACGCTATATTGCCTCCGGCCAGCAGATGATGCGGGCAGATGATGAAACCGTGGCGTCCCTAGGTGGTGCCACCCGAAAATCGCTGTTGGATGCCACCGCGCTCGGCATAGAAAACTGCTCAGCTTTGGTGCTCGCGGATTATGGTAAAGGCGTTCTCTCGGATGGTATTGCCGGGGAGCTCATCCAAATGGCACGGCTCAAAGCCATTCCTGTGATCGTTGATCCCCAGGGCAACACCTATGATGCGTATATGGGGGCCACCCTCGTGACTCCGAACCGCAAGGAATTGACCGACGCGACGGGACTACCAGCCGATACGACAGACGAAATCATCACAGCCGCCGCGCAACTCGCCCGCCAATCAGGCATTGAAGCCGTGCTGGCAACCCGGTCAGGTGACGGCATGACACTCGTCCGGAATGCAGACAATCATGCTTATTACCCGGCAGAAGCCAAAGAAGTGTTTGACGTCTCCGGCGCGGGTGACACCGTGGTGGCCTGCATTACATTAGCGGTGGCGGCTGGTATTTCCATAGAACAAGCCGTGGCGCTGGCCAATGTCACGGCCGGTATCGTGGTTGGGAAACTCGGGACAGCGGTGGCCTATGCGGATGATTTGATCGACAGTCTCCATCATCAGGAACGTGCCACGGGCGAGGCCAAAGTTCTCAGCTTGAGCGCGGCCGGCGACATCACAGGTGTTTGGCGGAACCAGGGACATACGGTCGGGTTCACGAACGGTTGTTTCGACCTTTTACACCCCGGTCATCTGGCAGTCATCAGTCAGGCCAAAGCCGCCTGCGACAAGCTGATCGTGGGATTGAACAGCGACAGCTCAACAAAACGGCTCAAGGGGGACGACCGGCCCGTGCAAACCGAGACCGCCCGGGCCGCCGTGTTGGCATCCCTGCAAGCAGTCGATCTTGTTGTCTTCTTTGCAGAAGATACACCCGCCAAAATTATCGAGGCAATAAAACCGGACGTGTTCGTCAAAGGCGCGGACTATACAGTCGAGCAAATCCCAGAAGCAAAAATCGTGCAGGGCTACGGCGGCAGAATCGTGCTGGCTGAACTCGCCGAAGGCTACAGCACCACAGCTACCATTGCCCGGCTAACCCAGTAAGTGAGAGAATGTCACGCGGGCGCCTGAGCCGGGCGAGGGATGTTTCCAGATGCGGCTACCCGCCGCCGAGTGTTCGAAAGAGCTTGTTCCAAAATGTGCGGGGCCTCACCACAGGTGGCGGAGCAGGCTGATATGGCTTAAACGGCTGGCCGCCGCCCGGCAGCGCCTTTTCTGGCAAGCCTTTATGAATGTCTATCATGAGGGACCGCCAGATATGTGCCGGCACCCCGCCGCCGGTAACCCGTTTCATGGGCTGGCCGGCATCGTTTCCAAGCCAGATCCCAGCAACATAATCCGGCGTATAACCAATAAACCAGGCGTCCCGGAACGCTTGGCTTGTGCCGGTTTTACCCGCCGCCGGCCGACCCAATCTGGCAGACTTGCCCGTGCCCCATAAGAGAACGCCGGACAGCATTTCGTTCATCATGCGGACATGGGACGGGCGGACCACCTGGCCCGTGCCGGATCCACTGCGGCGGAATAGAATTTTACCCTTATTATCCCTGATGTCCCGAATACCGTAAGCAAAAACACCGCGGCCACCNTTGGCAAACGGCGCGTAACCCGTGGTCAGGTCCATGAGGCTTACCTCGCTCGCACCCAAAGCAGTTGACAGGTCTGCTCTCAACGACGAGCTAACCCCGAGACGCTGGGCCGTCGCCAAAACCGACGCAACACCCGCCTTTTGTGCTACCTGCACGGCCACGCTGTTTGACGAATATCCGAGACCTTCGGCAAGTAANACTGTGCCGCGGTATTTATCGCGATAATTTCGCGGCCCCCACTTACCGATCTTGAGCGGTTTGTCCTGGAATTGACTGGCAGGTCTCAAGCCGGCCTCCAGGCCCGCCAGATAGACAAATGGTTTAAAGACCGAACCGGGTTGCCGGCGCGCCTGGACGGCGCGGTTGTATTGGCTTTTATCATAATTTCTCCCACCCACGAGTGCGCGCACGGCACCGTTCGGCGCAAGCACCAAAGCGGCCCCCTGGGAAATGTTCAGCGATGTCCCATGGCGCTTTAGGGCGGCCTGGAGATGAGACTCTGCTCGTCTNTGTATCTCGGTGTNCAGCGTTGTTCGGACCACNACATCNCCAGCACCNNGGCCAATAAATCCTGGCAATTGCTCCATAATCCAGTCAANAAAATAGCGGCTTTGACGAGTTCGTGCCTTGCGAAACGAGAACCGGAGAGGAGATTTGCGGGCGCGGTCGGCGCTCTTTTCAGAAATATGTCCGGCGGCCACCATATTGGACAATACCACACGCGACCGTTTTAACGCCCCTTGCGGATTGTGGAGCGGGTTGAGCCGGGAAGGCGCCTTTAACAGACCGGCGATGATTGCGGATTGATGGAGTGTGAGCGTGTGGGCGGCGCGACCGAAATATTTTTGCGCCGCGGCTTCAACTCCATAAGTGCCCGAGCCCAGATAAACNCGATTNAAATAGATTGTCAGNATTTGATCTTTNGTGAATNATTTTTCNAGCCAAAGCGCCAGAAGGANCTCTTGAATTTTNCGTTTAACGGTACGCTCAGGCGTTANAAAAAGATTTTTTGCCGCNTGTTGNGTGATGGTNCTGCCACCCTGGACGATGCGGCCGGCCCGGAGGTTTGTCACAAGGGCTCGTCCAATACCAATCACATCGATCCCGAAATGACCGTAATACCGACGGTCTTCCGTCGCCGTGATTGCTTGCGGCAAGTGAGCGGGTAGATTTGCCACACGCACGGCATCGCCGGAAACATCGCCGCTAATAGCGAATTCCCGATCACGCGAGTCCAACAGGACAACCGTTGGGCGGCGCGTTGCGGCAAGCGCATCATCAATGGACGGCAAATCATGGGCATAGAAGATGACCACACCGCCCAGAATAACAGCGCCCCAAATGCTTGCGACCGCGCCCCATTTCAGAGCGAATCGCGTGACCCGGCCCACAGACAAGCTGCCAGAAGTCTGGTAACGCACAGCCGCCCTGCGACTGGTGCGCTTTTTGCCGCCCGCCTGGGCCGCTTTTTTCTTCGAAGATCGGGCTTTTTTCACCATGCGCAACTATCCGTTGCAGGCCGTTAGGAAACGGTTAATTCTGTCTGTTTCTCGGATCTTTACGGGCGTGGGCGGGCCAGTATGTTGTGACGCGCATTCCTTTATGCCAACGGACTGGGCATCCGACCCGCTGATGCTAAATGTCCAAGTTCGCGACCTTGAGGGCATTAGCCTGAATGAAGTCGCGGCGCAGTTCCACCACATCCCCCATGAGGGTGGAGAAAACATCTTCCGCATTATCAGCATGGCTGGCCTTAACCTGCAGAAGGGTCCGAACATCTGGATCAAGGGTAGTTTCCCACAGTTGATCCGGATTCATTTCACCCAAGCCCTTATAGCGTTGCATACCGACTCCCTTCCGGCCCAGTTCAGTGATCGCGACCATAAGGGACACAGGACCGGTGATCGTGAATTCCAAATCCTTTGTTTTGAGAACACCGTGTCTGGAATATGTGCGTTGCAGATCAGCAGCGTGTTTATCGATAGCATGTGCTTCTGTACTCTGCATAACGGCTGCATCGATGCGATGCGGACCGTCCGGCACACCCCGCAACACCCGCATAAAGGACAGTCCGCCGTCCGCCGACGCCTCGCCTTGCCATCCTCTATCGGTATTCGGCTGAAGAGCGTCCAACCGTTTGGCTATATACTCAGCAGCAGCAGCAGCTTGTTCCTGATCGGCCAAAATATCGGCATTCATGACCCCCAGAATAGCCGCTTGTTCTACAATGGTGAGCGGCACTCGCGTGGCCAGGCCTTGTAATTGCATTTTAGTAAGACGCGCCTGTTCCACGAGGCTTCGTAAATCTTCTCCAGCGATTTCGCTGTTATCCGCCAGGGTCAAGACACAATCACTGATCCCAGCATCAATGAGGTAATCCTCGAGTGCTTTGTCATCTTTCAGATAAACCTCGGATTTGCCCTGCTTGGCCCGGTAGAGGGGCGGTTGGGCGATATAAAGATAACCGCGCTCAATGAGCTGAGGCATTTGGCGGTAAAAGAAGGTGAGCAAAAGGGTCCGGATATGACTGCCGTCCACATCGGCATCCGTCATGATGATGATTTTGTGGTAACGGATTTTATCGATATCAAAATCCTCGGGCCCGATGCCGGTCCCAAGCGCCGTGATCAATGTGCCGATTTCTGCCGAACTCAGCATTTTGTCAAACCGCGCCCGTTCAACATTGAGAATTTTACCCCGAAGCGGCAGGATGGCCTGGTTAGCACGGTTCCGGCCCTGCTTGGCGGACCCGCCAGCGGAA
>NHHQ01000067.1 GCA_002170915.1 Rhodospirillaceae bacterium TMED167
TCGAGAGCACGGCGGTAACCTGTTAGGGTCGCGCCCCCAACGCCTTGATTCGCCTCATGTACAATGATTTCTATACGCGGATCGTTTGTTTGGTTCCGAACCATGTCCCCTGTTTTGTCCGGGCAGGCGTCGTCTACAATCAAAATATGGCTTATCGTCTCGTCAAATTTTTTCAAAACACCCAAAATGTGTGACGTTTCACGGTAACACGGTACAACGGCGATGACTGTTAAATCAGATGCTGACCTGTTTGAGGGTGGGTTCATTTCTTTTATTCCTTAAATACAAGACCGAAGAATAAGCCCGGTGTTGTGACCAGGCAACATCGATACTTAAAAATTATCGGAAGAAAACAAAGGTTTATAGAGTGATTTGGGCCAATGAACTCGCGAGAGAATCATATGTAATGTAATATTTCAAATGATAAGGGAGAGGTAAGTGGGGAATGAAAATTCGCGACTGAAGCAATATAAACTTGTTGTTTGACCTATCAACCGAGGAGCGGCGAGATTTTGAGATGTCCTGCTGGTGGCGTTAATTTTTGTCTGTCGAACAAATTCTTGATCAAAAGGATGGCTCCGGCGATGTCTACTTTATCAACTGCAACCGGCTCCGAGTTGCCCGTTTTACGATCTGAGGGAAGGAATTCGCCCTCGAGGAATTAGGCTTATTAGACCCTTTTAGAGAACTTGCTGCCATTGTTGGGAAATCCAGTTCCTCGTCGCTGATAACGATAGAAGACCCAGATATCGCAAAAATTTGGCTTCACCGATTTCTGCGGGTGTTACTGAAGTATCCGCAAATTTCCTCACTCGTCATGCATAACGTCGTATAGATAATTTGTGCGTCAACCGCACGGATCATAGATCTTAGAACATTGGGCTTAAATAACCGTGTTTATTGAGAACTTTAGAGACAGGACAAAGCAGTTGATTGCGCCAATAACGTGCCGGTGATAGTTTCCATTTTTATTTACATTGATATGGCAAGCTGAGCGGGCACGACCCGCGAGACCGTGGCCAGGGCGATAAGTGACTTCACAAAAAAGTGGGGCGTAAAGAGAGAAAAAACCGCCCTCTTTATTTAGCCCGCTTGGAGGCGGCCGTCGCGAACGTTCGGGGAATTTGGGGCAAGCCCGCTTATAATCGACACCCTCCTGAAGGGGTTAGCCAGAAATTTAAGTTGCTGAAAAGGCTTGAATTTTGGTCTGAGCGTAAATGTATTGGGCGAGGGAGTGTTGCGGTTCAGGGCCTTGCAATCTCCGAGCATGGTACGCCCTGGTTGAAGTATGTTCTAAAATGAGAAAAACAATCTTAATCGTTGAAGATAATGAATTGAACATGAAGCTGTTTAACGATGTGCTTCAGGCTCACGGCTATAACACGCTGCAGACCAAAGATGGACGAGATGCCATTGCCCTGGCCTTAGAGCATAAACCAGATCTCATCTTAATGGACATAAACTTATCCAAGATTAGCGGGTTGGAAATAACCCGTCATATAAAAAGCAATGAGACGTTAAGCCACGTTCCTGTCATCGCCGTCACAGCGTTTGCTATGCAAGGGGACGAGGAAAAAATTATAGAAGGCGGCTGTGATGGTTATATCGCGAAGCCAATTTCTGTCCCCGGTTTTCTGGAGACGGTGGGCACTTTCCTGAACTAATGGCAACCGGGACCTTATTGTCTATTGCGGCAGTTGGTCGGTGAGCGGCTACCGAACGAGCCAGAAACGCTTCGTCCCGTTATTTAATTTTACCTTCTTTGAACATCACATGTTTGCGGGCGACCGGATCATATTTCCGGAATTCTAGCTTTTCGGTCAGATTGCGCGGATTTTTTTTTGTCACGTAATAGAAACCCGTGTCTGCGGTGCTCTCCAGTTTCACCAATATTGTGGCGGGTTTGGCCATGGGCCAACTC
Source organism: Rhodospirillaceae bacterium TMED167 (assembly GCA_002170915.1). Next base: position 1,922 of record NHHQ01000067.1, read on the forward strand.
CTTTCAGTCAGGCGATCTTTTAAAATTAGCCGCAGACAATAGCCCTTTACGATAGGGTGTCAAGTGACCTCTATTTGACGACGGAGGCGATGGACGGCGATATTCCTACGATACGACGGTAGAGTTCAGGGTTCTTGATCAGTGTCTTTGCAATCAGAATGTCTATGGCACGTTTTTGTGGATTCGCGGGACAGGTTGCGCGCAAGATCCCCCGGGCCTTTTTGTCGAAGACTTCTGCCTCATGCCAGGAGTTCATGACTTTCCCCACCTCTGATATTTTCTGCAGCGTCTGAGCGATTGTCCCATCCGAGGTCTCTTCGGCGCCCCCGACACAAATGGTGGGCGGTACACCAAGGTCATGCAAGATATATCCAGAAGGCGTGACAAACCGCGACCACGTCAGTATTAATTCCCCGTCATTTGGCAGGCGGGATACTGACTGGACGGTTCCTTTCCCGAAAGAGGCTGTCCCGACCACAATTGCCCGTCGTTGATCCTGAAGAGCAGCGGCGACGATTTCCGATGCAGACGCNGATTTGCCGTTGATCAGGACCACNAGGGGCAGGCTNTTGAGGATGTCATTGCCGCGNGCGACNTATTCATGGCGGCTTGAGGGATGCCGGCCGCGTGTCGANAAAATTTTACCGCTNANNAGAAANAGGTCTGCAACCATCACCGCTTGGGTCAGTAACCCGCCCGGATTGCCTCGTAAGTCGAGGATCATGCCCGTCGCCGGGGTCTCTGCGTCTGTGAGAGCAGATCGTATTCGTGTCGCTAACTGCCGGGCGGTTTCGTTGTTGAAGCTGATGACTGTCGCTTGAAGAATTCCATTTTTATGGTCCAACTTTACCGTTGGTAACAGTATGCGTTCTCGTTTCAAGGAGAACTTGACGGTGGACGCGCCGTTGCGTTCGACTGTAAGTCGTGCAAGAGAGCCGATTTCGCCTCGTAAAGCCTTTTGGGATTTGTTTAGCCCCAAGCCTGCCATGGGTAGACCGTCCAAATGTGTGATGAGATCATTGACTTGAAGTCCTGCCACGTCCGCGGGGGTCGAGGGGAATATTTCCACGATCCGGGCACCTTTATCTTCGTATCTAATCTCCATTCCTAATCCGCCAAAACCGGATCTTTTGGCCCGGTTTTCAGAGGCTTTTTTCGCGCCGGCATAGCGCGAGAAGGAGTCCAAGAGAGACACAGAACCATCGAAAACAGCTTCAAATATTTTTTCCTCACTGGCCGTAGCGATGGGGGTGTTGCCAGTTCTCGCATATTGCAGGATGACGGCCATCAGGCTGGACCAGGTATCTGCATTGTTTGCCACGGGCAAGAGGTATTCCCGTCTGGCAAGCCCGCGTGAATAAACCGTCAGCGTTCCCTTTTCGATTTCGACAATGAAATCAGGATCAATGTTATCCAGGCTTCGCAACCCCTCTAGGGCCAGGTCGGTTGTAGAAATATGCTCGATGTACTTTTCGCTGATTAGAGTGATACCGGCGTTCAATGTTTCTTGTGCGCGTTCGGTAAAAATTTGGTCAACTGGCTGTAGGGCGGAACTGGCACAGCCCGCCAACAGCCAAATGATAACGAGATGAAGCAACCGCCACTCAAGAATGAAGCCCGTCAATTTCATCGGGCAATAATACATTAAAGCCCGCCCCGGGGTATCCCTATTATATGTGCGCTGAGCGGTGTCGGCGCTTCTTAGAACCTTTTCGTTTTGCATTGGTTCTCGTCGTCAAGGCCTGTTGCGGCATACCTGCAAGCGCCAGTGTCAGTGAGCCGCTCAGGGGATTGCTCTCCCGAACCGTCACGTCCAAGGGTTCTCCGCTTTGGAACACCAACCCGGTGCGCCGTCCGATCAGGCGTCGTCTTTTCTCGTCAACATGATACCGGTCGTCCGGAAGCTCGCGAATGGGAATGAGGCCTTCAGCCCCCAGTCCCTTCAAGGTGACAAATAGTCCGAACTTTGCCACCCCATTTATGACCCCGGAGACCTGATCGCCAATTCGGGAGGCAAAATAGGCTGACGCAAATCGGCTGACCGTGTCTCGTTCGGCCGTCGCCGCTCGGCGTTCTGTGCGTGAAAAATGCTCGCCGATCTCCACTAAGTCCTCGAATGAATCTGCTTGTCCGTCGTCGCCAAGGGCGAGGGCTTCGATCAGGGCGCGATGCACCAGGAGATCTGGATATCGCCTGATTGGGGAGGTGAAATGGCTATATCGCCGCAGGGCAAGCCCAAAGTGTCCAAGATCTTCGGGGGTGTACCTGGCCTGAGATTGACATCGGAGAATGGCATCGCTGACCATTCGGCTAGTGCCGTCTTTCTCCGCCTGGGCAAGAAGTCCGTTAAAATTCTGGGGTCGAATGACCTGTCCCTTTGGCAGTTTCATGCCGAGACTGTCGGCGAAATCGCGAAATGACTCCAGCTTGTCGGGTGGCGGGACCTCATGCGCGCGGTAGAGAAAGGACCGGCGGGATTTCTCCAGTGTCAACGCNGCCGCAATATTGGCGGCAATCATAAATTCCTCGATGAGCTGGTGGCTCTCCAGAGAAGNCCTCTCTCCCATTTNCGTGACCGCCCCGGTTTCGTCCAAAGTNACCAACGGTTCCGATGTCACCAGTTCCAGGGGATGCCGGGATACTCGTGCTGTTAGCAGGCTATCATAGGCGCTAAAAAGAGTGTTAATCACATGTGGCGACAGGCTGTTTGGCAAGGCCACCTGCTCACCGTCACGGACCTGTTGGACTTGCTCATATGTGAGCCGTGCATGTGATCGCAAAATAGAGCGTTCAAATTTAAACGTTTGTAANTCACCGGCACCATTGATCCAGAGATGCGCCGCTAGACATGGGCGGTCTTCATCCGGTTTGAGAGAGCACCAGCCGTTTGAAAGGGCCTCGGGCAGCATGGGGATCACCCGATCAGGGAAATAGACAGAGTTGCCCCGCTCACGGGCCTCGCGGTCAAGTTCAGAACCGGGACGCACATACCAGGCGACATCTGCGATGGCGACGATGAGATGCCAGCCCTGCAGCACGCCGTCTTCTGTCGCATCTTTTTCTTCGGGATCGTCCCAGGGTTCGGCGAACACAGCATCATCAAAATCGCGTGCGTCTGCCCCGTCGATGGTGACAAGGGGAATGTTTCGGAGATCTGCCCGTCCGGACCCTGGCGCCCGACCGCAAGCTTCAGCCTCAGCCAGGACATCCACAGAGAAATGATGCGGGATTTCATGCATGTGAATGGCAATATGGCTGAAGGCATGGGGGCCCTCTACTTTACCAAGCCGTTCCAAGACTTTGGACTGGGTCAAGCCGAGGCGTTTTTTCGGCAGGATTTCAGCGATAACGAGCTCACCCGGATCTGCAGACATGGTGTTTTTGGGTGCAACCTCATAGTCAAAACGTTTGCCTTTGACGACGGGATGAATGCGTCCGTCCTCGCCGAAAATACCAAGAATTGTTTTTGGTCCACCTTCCAGCCGCCGGATAATGTCGGCGCGGTAGGTGTCATCCTCGGCACGCGCAAGACGTGCCAGGACCCGGTCTCCGATGCCAGGCGATGTGCGGCCGGTGCGGCCTGGGTTGATGAAAATAAGAGGCGGCTCCCGGTTTTCTCGCCAGTTGAGGGGGACTGCGAGAGCATCACCACCGGCATCGGTGCCGGTTACTTTCAGGACCGTCACCCGCGGCAGGGCCTGAGCCACGATATAAGCGCCATTGCGGTTGAGCGCGACCATCCCTTCGCTCAGCAAATCTGTCAGCTGGTTTTTGAGCCAGTTCCTTTTCTTGGCGCCGATGGCAAGATCTCGGGATAATTCTCGCTTGCCAACGCCGTCCGAGTGGTCGCGAATATAGGCCAGTATATCCTGTTTGGAGAGGTCGGTTGACAAATCGCGGGTGGGTTTACCCAACGCTATCTCTGCGTGCCAGTGGGCCCGGCCCTTTTGACGGCCCGATTTCACCTGACGCTTTCTTTTTGCTGGATGTTTTCTTCTTGGCGGATGTCTTTTTCTTTGTCGTGGTTTTTTTCTTTGTCGTGGTTTTTTTCTTGCTGGCTTTTGCATTCACCAGTTCAATTGCCAGTTCTAGGCTCGGCTTTTCGTCCCGTTTGTCCTTAGGCAGGGTCGCGCGCACGGTGCCGTGTTGTACGTAAGGCCCGAACCGGCCCTCCCGCAGCGTGATCGGTTTCTTGTCTCCGGGATGCACACCGAGTTCCTCTGGCGCGGGCCGGCGGGGGGCGTCTGCCATAAGGTCGACAGCACGGTTTAATCCCACTTCAAGGACATGATCTTCCTTCAGCGAGACATACGTGCCACCCATTTTAATGTAGGGACCAAAGCGCCCAATGGCCGCCGTGATCATGTCGCCCGTCTCGGGATGCGTGCCGATGTCGCGGGGAAGTGATAGGAGACCCAGCGCCATTTTCAGATCTACGTCAACCGGGTTCATGTCCTTCGTGAGAGTGGCTCGCTTTGGTTTCTTCTTTCCCTCTTGCTCGCCCAATTGAATATAGTAGCCATAGGGCCCACGTCTCAGGGTCACCGCAAACCCGCTTTCGGGTTCAAGCCCCAGTTCCTTGGGTCCATTGTCCGTGAGGGCGGCGCCTTCATTTTCACCGTTTGGCACAGCCAGCGGGCGTGTGTGTTTACAGTCAGGATAATTGGAGCAGCCGATAAAGGCGCCATGCCGGCCCAGTTTGAGAGACAATTCGCCGTTTTCGCAACTGGGACAGGCGCGCTTCAGATCGCCCTTATCGTCGAGGCCAAAAAAGTGAGGGCCCAGGAGGCCATTTAATGCATCCAGTACTTCGCGCACCCGTAAATCGCTGGTGCCGCCGATGGCTTCATTGAACGACTGCCAAAAATCACGGAGCACGGACTTCCAATCCATCCGCCCACCCGAAATATCATCCAGCTTTTCTTCCAGGCCGGCGGTGAAGTCGTATTCAACATATTTGGTGAAAAAGCTCGACAGGAATGCGGTTACAAGCCGACCGCGATCTTCCGGGAAGAAGCGACGCTTGTCGATCTGAACGTAGTTCCGCTCCTGCAAAACCGAGATAATTGAGGCATAGGTAGAAGGGCGTCCGATGCCCAGTTCTTCAAGTTTTTTGACCAAGCTCGCCTCGGAAAAACGCGGTGGCGGCTGAGTGAAATGCTGCTCGGGTGCCACCAACACGCGGTTCAGGGCCTCTCCCTCGGTGACAGCGGGTAAAATTTTTTCTTTGTCATCGTCATCGCTATCATCTTTACCCTCTTGATAAAGGCGAAGATAGCCATCAAAGGCAATAACCGACCCGGTCGCCCGTAAAGTGACGGTGTTATCAGATACCGGCACGCCGCTTGGCCGTAAATCGATGGCTACCTGATCTAGGACGGCGGATTCCATCTGGCTGGCAACAGCCCGGTTCCAGATGAGCTCATAGAGTTTACGCTGATCATCTTCCAGCACAGCCAGATCGCGGGGACGCTTTGTAATATCTGTGGGCCGCACCGCCTCGTGTGCCTCCTGTGCATTTTTTGCCTTGCTCTTGTACACGCGCTGGCTGGCNGGCACATACTGTGCGCCATAGTGCTCACCGATATGGCCGCGGCACGAATTTATAGCCTCTTGCGCCATACTCACGCCGTCTGTCCGCATATAAGTTATGAGGCCCACGGTCTCGCCACCTANATTGATGCCTTCATACAGCCGCTGCGCGATCTGCATGGTGCGTTTGGCACTGAAATGCAGCTTACGGGCNGCTTCTTGNTGGAGGGTCGATGTGGTGAAGGGGGCCGGCGGATTACGCCGGGCTTGCTTTTTTTCGACTTCGGNNACAGCAAAGGAGTTTCCCTGGATGGTCGCAACGGCAGAATTGGCAGCCACCTCGTTTCCAAGCGCGAGTTTGGCCAAGCGCTTGCCATTCAAATGTGTAAGCTGGGCGGTGATGGGTTCACCGGTACTTTTATTGAATTGAGCTTTAACCGACCAATACTCCGCTGGCTCGAATTTTTCAATTTCTGTTTCCCGCTCACAGATCAGGCGTAGGGCTACAGACTGAACGCGGCCGGCTGAACGGCTGCCGGGAAGTTTGCGCCACAGTATTGGCGACAGATTAAAACCAACCAAGTAATCTAATGCGCGGCGCGCTAGATAAGCCTCGACCAACTCCTGGTCGACATCCCGGGGGTGGTCAAAGGCAGCCAGGATGGCGTTCTTGGTAATTTCATTGAAAACTACTCGTTTCACATCAACATTATCGAGTAGTTTTTTCTCAGTCAGCACTTGCTGCACGTGCCACGAAATGGCCTCACCTTCCCGGTCGGGGTCAGTGGCCAGATACAAATGATCGGCTTTCTTGACGGCGTCAGCGATGTCTTTAATGTGTTTCTGGGATCTGGTATCAACCTCCCAGTCCATCTCAAAGTCGGAGTCGGGACGGACAGACCCATTCTTGGACGGCAAATCTCTTATGTGACCATAGCTGGCCAGCACAGTGTAATCGCTACCCAGATACTTATTAATCGTTTTCGCCTTGGCGGGCGATTCGACGACAACAACGTGCGTCATGATCACTTCTTCTTGTGTTTACAATTCGCCATTCAGAGAAANCCGATCTCCAATNAGCTAAAACAGGTTGCCGNGATGACGTTCGAGCCAGCCCTTTAGTTCGAGTTCAAGCGAGACCATCGGTATCGCGGCAGAGGACATGTGGCACCGGCGAGTGACTTCGTCAACCATCTCGGGGACTGGTTTTAAAACTTTTTCCATTTATGCCCTGGCGGGTTTCAATTGATTTTCAGAATTGGGTGGCATGATTTTCCACTGATTCTAAACGTTTATGCTTCGTGTCTATGCTGTTCGAGCAGAGTAGTTTATNTAGTACAATTCGAGGAATAGCCACTGTAATAAAACGCTATAGAGCATTTTAGAATCAGGNTCCGTTAGACCGTGTCGTTGTTAACAAAGCGAATTTTGCTCTCTTCACCGGCGATCAAGCGACGGATGTTCTCATGGTGTCGAGCAATTCCCAAAAGAGCCAATATTGCTGTAATGATCAAAACTTTTTCAGCGGACAGTAAATAGGCGAAAATTGGTGATGCCAGAAGCGCAATGAGTGCTGCCAGCGATGAAAAGCGGAAAATAGCAGCGGTCAGCAGCCACGTGGCGATTGCCAGAAGCCCCACTTGCCAGGCGATGGCAAGGAGGACACCCAATGTTGTGGCCATACCTTTGCCGCCTTTAAATTTNAGCCAGACCGGGAAGTTATGGCCAAGTACAGCAAAAAGTCCTGCGATCAACGCGGCTTCTGGGGAAATTTTGTTCGCAACAAGCACCGCTGCCGCCCCTTTTGCCGCGTCAAGCAGGAGGGTGGCGGCAGCAATGCCTTTCCGGCCTGTTCGGAGGACATTGGTTGCGCCGATATTGCCTGAGCCGATTTCTCGCAGATTGCCGGTGCCGGCCAACTTGGTAAGCACCAGGCCAAAGGGAATGGACCCCGCTACGTAGGATAGCAAGGCGGTCAACAAATACGCTTGGTTTAAGGTGTCCACAATCGTCCCTTTTTTCTTTGCTGAGGGTCAGTCTTCGGCCCGGTAGACAGTCCGGCCGTCAATCACGGTCCGGAGAACGGATCCTTGTACTGGGCGCCCATCGAATGGTGTGTTTTTTGCTTTGCTGGCCAGATCGTCTGCGGTGACCTGCCACCCACGTTCTGGATCAAACACTGTGANGTCTGCNGGCGCACCAATTTCGAGCCGACCGGCCCGCAGGTTCAGCAAATCGGCTGGNGCTGATGTCACTTTTTTCAACGCCTCTAACACCGACATATGGCCATTATGATAGAGATCTAGGGTAACNGGAAGAAGCGTCTCCAAGCCGACACCACCCGTCGCCGCCTGATTGAAAGGCAACCGTTTTGAGTCTTCATCTTGAGGCGCATGGTCGCTGGCAATAGCGTCAATGGTGCCGTCTTTNATNGCCTCTATAANGGCCCGCCTATCTTCCTCGCTTCGGAGCGGTGGCGATAATTTGGCGAATGTTCGATAGTTGCCGACGGACGTCTCGTTGAGCGCAAAATAAGGCGGTGCGGTATCACATGTTATGTTGAGACCACACGCTTTTGCCTTNCGGATTGCATCNATNGCGCCGGTCGTGGAGACATGCGCAAAATGCAGTTTGCCGCCGGTCAGTTCCACCAGTCGGATATCCCGCTCCACCATGATGGTTTCAGCCACTGGCGGAATGCCGGAAAGCCCCAAACGTGTTGCCATTTCACCCGAGTTCATGACGCCGGTTGCGAGGGATGGTTCCTCAGGGTGCTGGATGATCAACAGATCAAAGGTCCTGGCGTAGGTGAGCGCACGTCGTAAAACCTGCGCGTTAGCGATGGCTTTTTCCCCATCGGTGAAAGCCAGGGCACCATATTGGGACAACACCCCCATTTCGGTGATCTCCTTGCCCTCCAGGCCTTTGGTCACGGCGGCGTATGGGTATATCTTGCTCAGCCCAATGAGGCGAGCGCGTCGTGCGACAAATTCGACAACGGACATGTCTTCGATCACCGGGTCCGTGTTAGGAAGGCAGACCATGGTAGTGACCCCACCCGCAGTGGCGGACATCCCAGCGGATTTAATGGTGCCCTTGTGCTCTGCGCCGGGTTCTCTGATCTGAACCCGCATATCGACAAGGCCGGGCGCCAGGCAGTGGCCGGCGCAGTCGACGGTGGCGATGCCTCCAGGGGCACCGTTTGTAAACAGTTGGGGGCCAAAATCTGCGATCACCTCGCCATCGGTTAGAACTGCCCCGGTCTCATCCATTCCCGTCGCTGGGTTGAGCAAACGGGCATTGATATAGGCCTGTTTGCCTGAACCAGATTCGGGTTTGCCATCGGTCCAGGTGCCATTCATGAGGGCGTCTTCGGGCAACAAATCACAGGGCCTGCCTCTCTTCCTGAAGATTTTGGGCGAGGATTTCTAGGCACGCCATCCGCACAGCCACACCCATTTCCACTTGTTCGCGGATTACGCTTCGACTGAAATCGTCGGCGACGACCGAGTCAATTTCAACGCCTCGGTTCGCCGGACCAGGATGCATGATCAATGCGTCTGGCTTGGCGACGGATAATTTTTCATAGTCCAATCCAAAGAACAAAAAATATTCACGAATAGACGGGATAAAGTTACCATCCATTCGCTCGTTCTGAAGGCGCAGCATCATGACGATGTCGCAGTCCGCGAGGCCTTCCTTCATGTCGTGGAACACATCCACCCCCAGTTGGCCAATATTGGACGGCAACAGGGTCAGGGGCGCGACAACGCGCACCCGGGCACCCATTGTGATCAACAGATGGATATTGGACCGCGCGACCCGAGAATGAAGAATATCGCCACAGATGGCGATCTTCAGTCCCGCCAGCTTACCTCTCCGCCGCCGGATGGTAAGCGCATCCAAAAGGGCCTGGGTCGGGTGCTCATGGCTGCCATCTCCTCCATTAACCACCGCGCAATGAACTTTTTCGGCCAACAACTGAGTGCCGCCAGCTTCGCCATGTCGGACTACTAGAATATCCGGGTGCATGGCATTCAGGGTCATGGCGGTGTCAATGAGCGTCTCGCCTTTTTTGATCGAGCTGTTGGCGACCGACATATTAATCACGTCCGCGCTAAGCCTTTTGCCCGCCAGTTCGAAAGATGTCCGCGTCCGAGTGGAGTCCTCAAAAAATAAGTTAATGACGGTTCGGCCCTGGAGCAGGTCTGACTTTTTATTGGCTTGACGGTTCTGATCGACGTAGCGCTCTGCTTTGTCTAAAAGCGCCGTGATCTCAATCGGGGAGAGGCCTTCAATTCCCAAAAGATGGCGATGAGGAAAATCTGGATTGGCAGAGTTTAAGGCCATAAAACCGCGTTATAGACTGAGCGGACTGTGCGGTCCAGCGCTTTAAGCGAGAAAGTCTAGGGCTCCCTGTAAGATATAGGTTGCGGCCATCTTATCGACCACTTGTGCGCGCCGGTTTCGGCTCATGTCTGCCTCTTTTACCAAGAATCGCTCCACCGCCGACGTCGACAGCCGTTCATCCCAAAACGAAATTTGTGTGTTAAAGGCACCGTCCACATTGGCTGCAAATTGCCGGACGGACTGGCAGGCTGGGCCCTCCGTTCCATCCATACTCACCGGTAGGCCGAGGATAAGCCCGGCGGCATGCCGTTCGGTGGCGGCCTGCTGCAAGATCACCACATCCTTCGAGAATTTAGTCCGCCGGATGGTATCAATGGAGCTGGCTACTTTGCGGGCACTGTCTGAAACGGCGATCCCGATCGTCTTGCTCCCTACATCAAGGCCGAGAAGCCGCGCGTTGGGGGGAAGGGCGTCCATCATTTTTGCCAGCGTATCGTGGATCATGACAGCGTTCTGACGTTAATGCTATCTGGAATAAAACCGACAGTCGTAAGCAAGTGACCAGTCAAAGTCCGGCCTAAACTAATCGAAGGCTTCTTCCCAGGTGCCTTGGGTGGCTGCCTTGGAGTATTCCGTGGCACGGTTCTCAAAAAAGTTGGTGTGTTCCACCCCGTTTAAGATTGTATCGAGCCAGGGTAGCGGATGTCCGTCAAGGAGATAGATCGGCTGAAGACCCAATTGCGCCAGGCGGCGGTCGGCGATATAGCGGATATAGGCTTTTACCTCATCTGCTGAGAGGCCTCCCACCGGTCCGAGTTCAAATGCCAGGTCCACGAAGGCATCCTCATGGGTGACGATGGTCTCACAGGCCTTGTAGAGATCACGCTGGAAATCTTGGGTCCAGATTTCTGGGTTTTCGGAGACGAATGTACGGAACAGCTTGATGATGGAGGCGCAATGCAGGCTTTCGTCACGTACCGACCAGGTGACGATCTGACCCATCCCTTTCATTTTATTCAGGCGGGGGAAATTAAGCAGGATGGCAAAACTCGCAAACAGTTGAAGGCCCTCGGTAAAGCCGCCGAACACTGCCAGCGTTTTGGCAATGTCTTCTTTGGATCCAACCCCAAATTCCTGCATATAGTCATATTTGTCTGTCATCTCTTTGTACTGCAGAAAGGCGGAATATTCAGTTTCTGGCATGCCTATGGTGTCTAAAAGATGTGAATATGCGGCAATATGAACTGTCTCTATATTCGAAAATGCAGACAGCATCATCTGAACTTCGGTCGGTTTAAAGACCTGAGAATAATGCTTCATGTAGCAGTTATTTACCTCGATATCCGACTGGGTGAAGAACCGGAAAATTTGGGTCATCAGATGCCGCTCGCTCTCGCTGAGCGTGTGGTGCCAATCCTTCACATCGTCGGCCAGGGGAACCTCCTCGGGGAGCCAGTGAACGCGCTGCTGGGTAAGCCAGGCGTCGTAACACCAGGGATAAGAGAAAGGTTTATAAACCGGACTTGCGTCTAGCAATGACATCTGTTGTTTCCTTTTGTTGGCCGACCCGCTCTATTGGCAGGCGAGGCATTCTTCGTAGTCAGTTGTTTCTTGCGTTTCGGCGGTCTGCGCGGCCAGTGGAAGCTCCACGGATGGCACGCCCGGTAGCGGCATGTTGACGTTTACACCCCCGGCCGTTTGTGTCGCGGGTTCCTGGGTAGAGACATCCTCCGCACGCTGGATCGATTTAGACCGACAATAATATAGGCTCTTCATGCCTTGCTTCCATGCCTGATAGTGAATTTGGTGCAGGTCCCGTTTGTGTACGTCCGCAGATAGGAAAATGTTGACGGATTGAGACTGGTCAATATACGGCGTGCGGTCGCCGGCGAGTTCAATAACCCAGCGTTGATCGAGCTCAAACGCCGTTTTAAATACGTCTTTTTCATCCTGGGTCAGAAAATCCAGATGTTGGACCGATCCCTCATTGACGGTGATCGAGGTCCAGGTTCCCTCCTCATCCTTGCCTTTCTCAGCAAGTAGTTTTTTGAGATGTCGGTTGCGGACATTGAAAGAACCCGACAAGGTTTTATGTGTGAAGCTGTTGCCGCTAATGGGCTCGATCCCGGGAGAGGTGCCGCCGCAAATAATGGAAATGCTGGCGGTCGGTGCAATGGCTGTTTTGTTGGAAAACCGCTCGAGCATGCCGTAATCAGCAGCGTCTGGGCAAGCACCCCGTTCGTCTGCAAGGATCCGCGAAGCGTCATCCACCCCAGCTTTGATGTGGCGGAACATCTTGAGGTTCCAGGCCTTCGCCATGGCGGACTCAAAAGGCACATTGCTGGCCTGCAGGAAAGAGTGGAAACCCATGGTGCCTAGGCCCACAGACCGCTCCCGCATGGCGGCGTATTTTGCCCGCTCCATGCCGTCGGGAGCGCTGTCGATAAAGTCCTGCAGTACATTGTCCAGGAAACGCATGACATCTTCAATGAAGACAGGGTTATCTTTCCATTCGTGAAAAGTCTCCAGGTTAAGCGATGACAAGCAGCAAACCGCTGTACGTTCCTGTCCCAAATGATCAATGCCGGTGGGGAGGGTGATCTCGCTGCACAGGTTCGATGTTTTCACTGATAGACCAGCGAGTTTGTGATGCTCCGGAATGGCCCGGTTTACTTGATCGGAAAACACGATATAGGGCTCGCCCACCTCGACGCGCGCCGTCAGCAGTCGGATCCAGAGCGCTCGAGCGGATACTTTGCGGATGGGCGCTTGATCCTTCGGGCTGAGCAACGCCCATTCCTCATCATTTTCAACAGCCCGCATAAAGGCATCCGGCACGAGGACGCCATGATGCAGATTTGGCGCCTTTCGGTTGGGATCGCCCCCGGTGGGCCGTCGAATTTCGATGAATTCCTCGATTTCTGGATGGGAGATAGGAAGATAGACTGCCGCTGACCCGCGCCGAAGCGAGCCCTGACTGATAGCCAGCGTCAAGGAATCCATCACCCGGATAAACGGGATTACGCCTGACGTTTTTCCAGAAACGCCGACCTTCTCGCCGATGGAGCGTAGGTTGCCCCAGTAACTGCCAATGCCACCCCCGCTTGAGGCGAGCCAAACGTTTTCCGTCCAAAGCCCCACGATACCGTCTAGGCTATCGTTGCTCTCATTCAGGAAACATGAAATGGGCAAGCCCCGATCCGCCCCACCATTAGAGAGCACGGGCGTAGCAGCCATGAACCAGTGGTTGCTGAGATAATCATAAATGCGCTGGGCATGAGGATCGTCATCTCCGTAGGTGCTGGCGACCCGCGCAAAAAGATCTTGAAAATCCTCGTCCGGAAGCAAGTATCGGTCCGAAAGCGTGGCTTTGCCAAAGTCGGTTAGCTTGGCATCCCGGGACTTGTCAGTTGTAACGCTCGGACCTTTTGTTGTTTGAATTGTCGAATCTAGCACCTGTGCCTCCGTTGCTCTCTAGAGCATTTCCTACGAGTGGGGTCGCCAAAAAATTGTTCGGTCCGGTTTAAAACCCCGATAAATGTCTGACGGGACGGTGACCTTCACCCCCTCGATAGCAAAAAAACAAAGCGTTTAACGCTTGTTGTGCGCGTGCCACCATCCCCTCGGCTCAAAGGCTGTCGGAACGCGACATTTGGTGTTGAGGCCAGTTGACTGGCATAGGCCACTCTCTTAGTCGGCCGCATCGCACGCGGCTCAAGAGACCTATTTAAGCGCCAGAACTGGCCGAAAGTTGCGGAGTTTGCGGGATTTTTACTAAATCGTCCCGGTTACCCTGCGTTTCTTAACACCCCCGCGTCGCCTTCCTGGGGCCTTTAAACCTACTATATATAGTATGGGAAATTAAAAAACCGTCAACAGATTGTTCGCGGAAATCAGAAAAAAGTTTTTTTGAGGCCGGAAGCCGCGAAGGCGGCGGGTAACATTCCGTTTCTTGAGCCTTTTACCGTGTTTTTAGTATCCTCCGCGCGTTCTGAAGCGCTTTGATGTCAATAGCCTAACCGTCAGATAGGGCTGCTTCTTTTCAACTTCTGATCCATTTGAGGCTGGAGATGTCGGTACTGTAGGTCTCTGATATCCCATCAATTCCAAACCTCAGGTCGGTGCGGGCGAACATGATATCGGCGATGGATAATTTACTAAAAAGAAACGGACCCCCAATGCCAAGATTTGATCTGCTTTTGGACTAAATTGAGTGAATGCGTCCTATCTCGGATTTTGCTTCAGTGCTGGGACAGGGGCTCGAAATGACCGGTTGTGCGATCACCGGGAACCCCGACTGTACGACAGGGAACCCTGTTGTCATCTTTACACTGATGGACCGACTGTAGGCCTTATTCTCAATGATTAGCTTGCATTACTCCACAAGAAAATCGGTTGGAATTATCCTTGAAATTCGTTTGGCGGGTGATAGGTTCCGCGCGTTGTAGCGTCTCCGGTCATGCCGGTCCAATGAATAGTAATTTTGGGAGAAAACCCGTGGCTCTTGATGACGCCACTGTACGGAATATCGCTAAGTTGGCGCGAATTAAAGTGCAGGATGCCGAGGTTGCTGATCTGGCGTTAGAACTGTCCAATATTCTGGATTGGATTGAGCAACTGAACGAGGTGGATACCGACGATGTAGAGCCCCTGACTAGCGTGACCGATGTGGTCATGCCTAAGCGGGCGGACAAGATCACCGATGGAAATTATCCAGACAAAGTGTTGGCAAACGCCCCAGATCCGGAGGGCGCGTTTTTTACTGTCCCAAAGGTGGTTGAATAATGTCTGATTTGACGGACGCGACCATTGCGGCGGCGCGGGATGGTCTTGCGGGCGGTGACTTTTCATCCGAAGAACTGACAGCAGCCCATATCAACGCGCTTGAGGCGGCCCGCGACTTGAACGCTTTCGTCACAGAGACGCCGGATGTTGCACTGGCGCGGGCGCGGGCCTCGGATGATCGCCGTGCCAAAGGAGGAGCCGCCGGACCACTGGACGGCATTCCTCTCGCCATCAAGGATCTTTTTTGCACCGAGGGCGTGCTGACCACGGCATCCTCGCATATTTTAAACGGCTATGTGCCCCCGTACGAATCGACCGTTACTCAAAATTTGCGAACCGCAGGGGCGGTTATGCTGGGTAAGACCAACATGGATGAATTTGCCATGGGGTCCGCCAACATCACGAGCCATTACGGCCCGGTGAAGAACCCCTGGTCGCTTGATGATGGCAAGGACCGGGTGCCGGGCGGATCGTCCGGTGGGTCCGCCGCTGCGGTTGCCGCCAACATTGCCTTGGGTGCTGCCGGGTCGGATACCGGGGGATCTATCCGCCAGCCAGCCTCATTTTGTGGTATCGTCGGCATGAAACCCACCTATGGGCGGTGCTCCCGGTGGGGCATGGTGGCTTTCGCCTCCAGCCTTGATCAGGCAGGCCCGCTCACGAAATCGGTGCGCGATGCAGCCATCATGCTGCAAGGCATGGCGGGATATGATGCAAAGGACTCCACGTCGAGCGATCAGCCGGTGCCTGATTTTGAAGCGGCCTTAACCGGTGACATCAAGGGCATGAAGATTGGTATTCCTGCGGAATACCGCATCGAGGGCATGTCAGTGGAAATTGAGGCCTTGTGGTCGCGCGGCATGGAGATGTTGCAAGACGCCGGGGCAGAGCCCGTAGATGTCTCTCTCCCCCATACGAAATACGCTTTGCCGACATATTATATAGTGGCGCCCGCTGAGGCGTCTTCGAACCTCGCCCGGTATGATGGCGTCCGCTACGGATTACGGGTGGATGGCGACAGCTTGGAAGAAATGTATGAGGCAACGCGCGGCGAGGGTTTTGGCCGGGAAGTCCGCCGCCGTATCATGATCGGGACTTATGTGTTGAGCGCCGGTTACTACGATGCCTATTACGTAAAAGCACAAAAACTGAGAACGCTGATCTCCCGAGATTTCACAAAGGCGTTTGAGCAGGTCGATGCGTTGTTGACGCCAACCACACCGTCCGCCGCGTTTGCGATCGGCGAACGCATGGACGACCCGGTCCAAATGTACATCAACGATATCTTCACCGTGCCTGCGAGCATGGCGGGTGTGCCTGCAATCTCGGTTCCTGCGGGTCTTTCGGCAGAGGGATTGCCACTGGGTCTGCACCTCATCGCGAAAGCTTATGACGAGGAGACCTTGTTCCGTATCGCCGGCGTATTGGAAGAGGCCGCTGGTTTTGAGGTCAAACCGCCTTACTTAGGAGGCGGGTGATGACCTATCTGATCGAAGGTGAGACGGGTGACTGGGAAGTGGTGATCGGGCTCGAAGTTCATGCCCAGATCGTGTCGCGCGCGAAGCTTTTTTCCGGTGCAGCAACGGCCTTTGGGGCGGCACCCAATAGTCAAGTCTCACTCGTGGACGCGGCTCTGCCCGGCATGCTGCCTGTTATCAACGAACTGTGCGTGGAACAGGCTGTTCGAACGGGCCTGGGTCTGGGTGCGCAGATCAACCTTCATTCGGTGTTCGAGCGGAAGAACTATTTTTATCCGGATCTGCCGCAAGGCTATCAGATCTCACAATATCTTCATCCGATTGTCGGTGAGGGTATTCTCACCCTGGATATGCCGGACGGGCAGCGGGAGATCGGTATTGAGCGCTTGCATATGGAGCAGGATGCCGGAAAATCCATTCACGATAAGGATCCCAGACGCACCTTTATTGATCTCAACCGGTCCGGAGTTGCGTTGATGGAGATTGTATCGAAACCTGACCTCAGAAGTCCCGAAGAAGCCAGCGCCTTCATGCGTAAGCTTCGCTCGCTGCTCCGATATCTTGGTACATGTGATGGCAATATGGAGGAGGGATCGTTGCGCTGTGACGCGAATGTCAGCGTGCGGCCCAAAGGCTCCGATGAGCTGCGCACCCGTGCCGAGATCAAAAACATCAACTCCATGCGCTTCGTCATGCAGGCCATCGAGTATGAAGCCGAGCGCCAGGTGGATCTCTATGACAATGGCGGCGATGTCGATCAGGAAACCCGGCTTTATGATCCTGACCGGGGCGAAACGCGGTCCATGCGATCCAAGGAGGAAGCCCACGACTACCGTTACTTCCCCGACCCGGATTTGCTGCCCGTAGACCTCACGCAAGAGTATGTAGACACCATCCGGGCCGGTCTCCCCGAACTGCCGGACGCCAAACAGCGACGCTTCGTCACGGCATATGGTCTGGCAGACGCGGACGCAACGATCCTCGTGGCTGAGCGTGAGACAGCGGAATTTTTTGAGGAAGTGGCTGACGGCCGGGACGCGAAGTTGGCAGCAAACTGGATCATCCACGAACTGTTCGCGATCCTCAACAAGGACGGCAAGGATATTTCTGGGAGCCCTGTGACCGCGGGTGCTCTAGGCAAGCTTGTCGGTCTGCTGTCCGAGGATACGATTTCCAACCGTATTGCCAAGGATGTCTTCGAGGAGATGGTGGCGTCGGGTGGTGATCCGGAAGCCATTGTCGAGGAAAAAGGACTGATGCAAATCACGGACACCAGCGAGATTGAAGCGGCTGTCGACCAGGTCATCGCCGGAAATCCTGATCAGGCACAGCAGTTTAAAGATGGCAATCAGAAGGTCGCCGGCTGGTTTGTGGGCCAGGTCATGAAAGCGACCCAGGGTAAAGCCAACCCGCAAATGGTGAACGATCTGCTGCGCAAAAAACTCGGCTAAGGCCAGCTGATCCGGAGAAACGTCGCCAGTCCGTCCGGCAGATCCACGAGATCAACCACAGAGCCGACGCTCATGGTGAGCGCCATTGCGCCGACAATTGTTGTGGCGACGCCCACCAAGACCCACCCGTCAAAAATTTCGTGTTCCCGGTTTATGTACCAGCCGAAAAGCGTCCGGAAGACACCCGTGCTTTGCACAATGGGCGAGACGACGGTGACAGGGGCTACCGCCAGCGCCATGAAGCGCAGCATCTGAGAGATGCACACGAAGACCCCCGTGTAGCTAAACCATTTTGCTGTGTTGCGGTCCATTTCCAGGGCGTGACGAAGATGTTTGGGCCGCAGAAGATAAAGGATGAGGACCGAGAAAGCTGCGGTATAGGCGATTAAGCCGCCAACTATGCCTGCTCCTGCCCCGGTATCTTCGATGTTCAACAATGCGGACCGGATCAGGATAGGACTGGCCCCGAAGGCCAGCGCGCACAGAATGGCAAACCCATAGCCCTCCAATAATTTTGGTGTGAACGTGGCCGGGGAAGCGCCAGTTTCCGTTTTTCCCCGGACGGCGGGCGAGCAGAGGGATAATAGCGGTCCGCCAAGAATCAGAATGATGCCGATTACCCGGAGCGGTGTCAGGACCTCATCCAAATAAAATATCGCGAGCGCCAACGTCATGATCAGACTGGAGGAATGCACCGGGCCCACCAGATTGGCACCCATGGCTTTGGTAGAGCGATAGTTCGCGTAGCGGCCGATAATGAAGTGGGTGACGCCGGCACCTGCCAAAAGAAGAAAACTGCTGGCAGGCAATATCTTCAAGAGGCCCAATCCGCCTGAAACCAGAGCCGCGACCAGCAGGATGGGCATGCCAACCGGTATGGAGACGGCGAGGCCTTGCGCTACGGTGCCGCTGAGCACGCCGCGACGAATGGCAACACTGTTGAGCCCGAACGTTGCCGCTGCCGCCAGGGCTAACATACCGCCTAACATTGGTGTGTTTATCCACGCCGCTGAGGCTGGATGTCATCCGGCGGAACAACGTTATCCTGATAGGCTTTCAGGTGAGTGCGCATGTTATCGTCAAAGGCGGTAGGTTTGCTCGCTTTCATATCCAGAAGCACTTGGACTGATCGTGCACGCATTCGAATTTCGCCTGCAACCGACCCGATGAACCGGAGATGCAACGACGACGACCCAAACTTATCCAAGATGATGGCGATGTCGAGCCGGTCGCCTAAGACACACGGCTTGATGAACTGGCATTCAGTATGGGCTGTCGGCTGGCCCATCTGTTGAACCATGACCATGTTAGCAAAATTCACGCCGAGGCAGTTTTCGAACCACTCTTCGCTGACCGCCTGGATCATCTCGAAGTAGCGCGGGAAAAAGACATACCCGGCGGGGTCCGTATGTGTGAAGCGGATGAGAATTTGGTGGCTGAAAGGCTTAGGGCCGGGGTAGGAAGTCATGGGGAAGTTCTCTCTGGTTTCATCCAATTGGACCTGATCGGACACGTGGATGCAATCACCTTGGTGCACGTGAGGTTTGGGCAAGACGCTCTCATACGCACCGCATGCCATGCTGGCTTACCTGCTATAACGGTGTCACTCTTCGGATCGCCCTGACACGAGCTGCCGCAATGCGTCTTCCTTTTCCCTCGGCCAGGCAAGAATGTTGAGGTTGTCGCCCAACAAAAACCGGTTGTGCCGGTCAAAAGGCAGCAGAGCAAAGTGAGGCATACGGTTTTGTAGGTTGAGCGCAGAAGGTTCGCTAACACAGAAGCTGTTCTCTTGGTCTTCGAGATGCCAAGCTGGCACATAGAACCGGAAATCCAAACCTTCCAGAAAATCAAATGGTTTAAATGTCGCCCCCAGCGGTGCACCACGGAGGCTCTCGAACAGGATGGCCGGCCGCGTCTCTTTGAGCAGACGCTGGCCCCCTTCCAAGACGGCGACTTCGTGATCCTCCACGTCGATTTTGATGACCGAGGGCGGTGGCAGATCAAGACTGTCCAGCTGCTTAAGGGGAACGTCCACGCCGACGGCTCCATCCATCAATTTCGCGAGAGCACTGTGCAGAGCGTCGATGCGCAGCCGTCCAGTCCCGTTTTCGTTCGAGAGGGCAATTGCATGCGGCGTGATCCGAGCCTTTAAGCCTGAGGCGTTGATATGTGCCTGCAGCTCAGCGAAGCTCATCGGATGGGGCTCAAAAGTGTGAATATGTCCGCCATATCCGGGCCGAGCCGCGAGGCATAATGAGAAGTATCCAAAATTCCCGCCTACATCGTAAAAGACGCCATTGTCGGCTGTAAGGATGTCCAGCAAGGCTAATGTGCTGGCCTCGTATCCCAGTTCTAAACCAGTCAGAAAAACGCCTTGGTAATGCGTGTTTCTGGCGTCAAAAGGAAGACGCTTAGGGCCGTCAGGGGTGTTGAGTTCCATGATACCCCTGGCTGGCAGGTTGAGCTTGCGGTGCAGCAGGCGAAACACTGCCTTGGAGAATTTGTCCTGCAGCAGGGCGCCGGTGCTGCTTGTGCTGGCCTGGGCCTTGGCGGCGAGCTTGAGCGCCAGTGGCAGGCGGATGACGCTGAGCGGGACCACGAACGGCGGGGTCTTTCTTACGAGTACTTCGGAATGGCTTGAGGTCATGCACATCTTTTCCTGAGCGGAATTCCTTTTTTCGTGTTGCCCCCCTATTATAGAGAAATGAGCAAACTCAAAAACCATCTTCGCGTTTTTTTATATGCTATCATCTTTGGTATGATCGCATATGCCTTCATTCACGCGGGTATTGTTGTGCACCGTTTTATCATATCCTGACGGCGGTAACCGAGAGACCAAACCTTGGAATTCTGGCTTATTTTCACGCTGGCGGCGGCGTTTTTGCAGAACGTGCGGAATTCGCTGCAAAAATCTATCAACTCGGTGCTGTCCACGTCCGGTGCTGCGTATACTCGGTTTGCCTTTGGTTTGCCGCTTGCCCTCATCTACTTCTGTTTTCTCCGATGGCAGGATCCTCAACCCCTGGACTGGAGCTGGGCCTTTGCCGGTTGGGCGGCCATGGGCGGGATCGCGCAGGTGCTGGCGATGTGGTTTTTGTTACGCTCCTTCGCCCTTAAAAGCTTTGCCGTCGGCACGGCCTATTCCAAGACAGAAACGTTTCAGACGGCCCTTTTTAGCATTGTGCTCCTGGGCGAAGCGGTGACCAGCATGACCTTTCTCGCCATTGTCATCAGTTTTGCCGGTGTGTGTTGTCTCTCACTTGCTAAGATGACTGTAAATCCCCGAGAGTTCCTGTTTTCCTGGGCCAATAAGGGTGCCCTCTTGGCGCTGGCGAATGGTGCCATGCTGGGCGTCTCGGCGGTGGCCTACCGGGGCGCCGCCCTGACCTTGGGCGGAGACAGCCCGCTGCTGGCGGCGTCCGCAACATTGGTGACAGCGCTCGCGATCCAGACCCTTGTCATGACGGCCTACCTCGCGGCGTTCGAGCCAGGCGAAATTGCCAAGGTTTGGCGTAACAGAGCAAAAGCGTCACTGGTCGGTGCCGCCAGCATGCTGGGCTCGGTCGGCTGGTTCACGGCGATGACGCTGCAAAATGCCGCCATCGTGCGCGCCGTTGGGCAGGTGGAACTGATCTTCACCTTTCTGACATCGGTGCTGGTTTTTAAGGAAAAGATCACCCGCTATGAGGTGTTTGGCACGCTCCTCATCGTGGGCGGCATTCTGTTCCTGCTGCTGGATTAGACAACGGATTTGGGGTCTTGGCCCGTCAGAGGTTGCTGGCTTTTGCCACTAATTTTTGCAGCAGCGCATCCAGCTGGTGAGCCTCGGCGTCTGACAACCCGTCGAGGAGGCTGGCCTCGAACGCGAGGGCCTCAGGAACAATTTGATCATAAATCGCTCTCCCGCGCGCAGTCATGTTGATCACTGAGTTCCTGCGGTCCGTGGTGTCTTTCTGCCGTGCCACCAAGCCCATCTCGATCAGGCCGGTGACTGCGCGGCTCACCTGCACTTTATCAAGGGCGGCATGCTGGCCCACATGGGAGGCTGAACAATCCGGTTTCCGTCCCAAAGCAAATAGGACACGCCATTGTGGGTTAGAAATGCCGAAGCGCTCGCCATACGCTTTCGAAAATGCCGCGCCAACGAGTTTCGCTAGGACTGCCAGTCGGTACGGCAGGAAGTCATGGAGTAGGAGCGGGGGATCCGTTGTTGTCAAACTGTCTGGCATGTCAAAATACTAATTGATAATAGTTTCAAATGAAACTATTATTTTAAGTGTATGAGAAAATAAACCACCCAAGATAAGGAGCGATCATGGATACAACGATTTCCGTGACCACCGGGTATCAAAGCGGGTTCGGCAATGAATTTGCCACGGAAGCGTTGCCCGGGGCTCTGCCAAAGGGCCGTAATTCGCCCCAGAAAGTTGCTTACGGCCTTTATGCCGAGCAATTTAGCGGCACCGCCTTCACGGCGCCCCGGGATGATAATCTGCGGACTTGGTGTTATCGCATTCGGCCGTCGGCCAAACACATGCCGTTTGTGCAAATTTCAAATGGGTTGCTTCGGAGCGCGCCTTTTGATGAAGCGCCGCCTTCACCAAACCAGATGCGCTGGGATCCTCTGCCAATCCCGGCGGAACCTGCGGATTTTATTGACGGCCTAACGACGCTGATGGGCGCCGGGGACGGCAGTACGGCAGGACTGGCCATTCATCTCTATACGGCAAACATCTCCATGGAGACCCGGTATTTTTATAATGCAGACGGCGAAATGCTGTTTGTGCCCCAGCAGGGCAGGCTCAGGCTCCTCAGCGAACTGGGGATTATGGACGTGTCGCCTAATGAAATCGCTGTCGTGCCGCGCGGTGCAAAGTTTAAGGTGGAACTCCCGGATGGACCCAGCCGGGGATACTGCCTCGAAAATTACGGTGCCGCTTTAAGGCTTCCGGACTTGGGCCCGATTGGCTCAAATGGTCTCGCCAATCCGCGGGATTTCCTGACGCCCGTGGCAGCGTTTGAAGACCTCGACGGAGACTTCACGATCACGGCTAAGTTTGGAGGCAATCTATGGAATGCGCCGATCGGCCACTCACCGCTAGATGTTGTAGCCTGGCATGGAAATTATGCGCCTTATAAATATGATCTTGCAAATTTTAATGCGATTAGCTCCGTGAGTTTTGATCATATCGACCCGTCCATATACACGGTGTTAACATCACCACTAGGTCCCGCAGGAATTGCAAATGTGGATTTTGTCATTTTTCCGCCCCGCTGGTTGGTTGCAGAAAATACTTATCGGCCACCCTGGTTCCACCGCAACATCATGAGCGAGTTCATGGGGCTTATTCACGGTGTTTACGATGGTCGGGAAGAGGGATTTGTGCCGGGAGGCTCTAGTCTGCACAACAGCTTTGCTGCGCACGGCAATGATGCGGAAGTCTATGAAAAAGCCAGCAATGCTGAATTGAGCCCTCAATTTTTGGATGGCACCATGGCCTTCATGTTCGAAACTCGGCATCTTTACCGGCCCACCAAATTCGCTTTTGATACTCCTGCGCTCCAGAAAAATTACTACGAGTGCTGGCAGGGACTGCAGAAAAACTTCAACGGAAAACCATAAATGAACTTACTCAACGAAACGAATGATCCGGCACTAACAAGCTGGGTGGTGTCCGCTAATGATGAGGGCTGTGACTTTCCAATTCAAAACCTTCCCTATGGCGTTTTCCGCCGGACGGGGTCTGATGAGGCCTACCGAGGCGGCGTCGCCATCGGAGATCAAATTCTGGATGTTAGTGCGGCATTGGCGGCTGGGCTGTTGTCAGGTGCGGCGGCGGAAGCTTGCAAAGAGCCAACCCTAAATACTCTTATGGGGATGGGGCGGCCGGCATGGTCGGACCTTAGGGCGCATCTCTCGGCGTTGTTGCGGGACGGAGGCCCGGAAGAGGCCGGTGCAGCCTGCCTGGTGCCCATGGCGGAGGCCGAAATGACCGTACCGGCCACCATTGGTGACTACACGGATTTTTATTCCTCCATTAATCATGCGACGAACGTGGGTAAAATGTTCCGGCCCGACAATCCGCTGTTGCCCAACTATAAATACGTGCCCATCGCTTATCATGGCCGGACATCCTCTATCCGGATCAGTGGCACGCCCACCAAGCGGCCCATGGGTCAGCTCAAGGCGCCGGATGCCGATATGCCGGTTTTTGCCGCCTGTAAACGGCTCGATTACGAGACCGAACTGGGTGTCTATGTGGGGCCGGGCACGGCACTCGGGACGACAGTTCCTCTAGAAAAAGCCGAGGACCATATTTTCGGCATGTGTATTCTGAACGATTGGTCATCCCGGGATATTCAGACCTGGGAATACCAGCCCTTAGGGCCCTTCCTCGCAAAAAACTTTTCATCTACCGTTTCACCGTGGATTGTTACGCTAGAGGCCCTGGCCCCTTACCGCCGAGAGGTCTATTCGCGGCCAGACGGGGACCCGGTGCCGCTCTCCTACCTAACCAGCGCGGACCACGAAGCGTGCGGCGGTCTCGATATTTGTCTCGACGTGGCCGTGACAACGGAGGCCATGCGAAAAAACGGCGTTGCCCCACAAATCATCGGAGCGCCCGACTTTAAAGAGATGTATTGGACTATCTTCCAGATGTTTACCCACCACACGAGCAATGGCTGCGATTTCAATCCAGGAGATTTCTACGGCACCGGGACCATCTCGGGTATCGGCCCGGATGAATGCGGCAGTATCCTCGAGGTCTGCAAAGGTGGGAAGGCGCCGATTGATTTCCCAGGCGGCGAGACCCGCACCTTCCTGGAGGATGGTGATGAGGTGATCATGCGTGCGTGGTGTGAGGCAGATGGTAAACCACGCATCGGTTTCGGTGACTGCCGGTCCGTGATTACCCCTGCGGACGGGTGAGGCGCGTAATCCCGTGAAATTTTATTTCATACTGCTGGGCTTGGACTGGCTCATTCGCTTCTCTGCCTGGCGTCACCCGGCCTTTAAGGCTCGGCTGAAGGAACAGAACTTTACCGCACAGATCAAAATCGCCGATGATACAGCGGGGCGTTATTTCTCGTTCCAGGACGGCGTGTTTTCGTCCCATGTCGGCATTCATTCGGAACCGGACGTTTGTCTCTCCTTTAAATCGCAAACTATTGCCGTTCAGCTTCTGGTACCGCCGGTGGATTATCAGCAGCAGATTGACGCTCAAAAAGAGTTTAATCTCAAAATGACGGGGCCGGACGAGCTGACCTACTGGTTTGCCCAGACCATTATGAAGACCCAGAACAGCCACTGGAAATTTGGCGTTGATCTCGCCGGCGGTACCAAGCGCTACACGAGCATGACAAATGGCGGTCCCATTCAGGTAGATGTGAAGGACGGCAAGTTAGTGCGTACCGGAATTATCGAATTTAGTGACGATGACCCCGGCACCTGGACCATTGAGGCCCGCGGCAAAAAATTTTCGCCACCCCGAAAGACGACCCTCTCGCCCCATGGACAGAACTGGAAGTCAGCGGTCTATTCACCAGATCGGATCCTCACACCCCTCAAACGGGTAGATTTTGATCCTGATGGCGAGCGCAATTGCGAAAACCGGGGAGTTTCGGGATATGTGCCCATCAGTTGGGATGAAGCCCTCGATACCGTCGCATCCGAAATTAAACGCATGAAGCGGGATTATGGCATTGGCGCCATCGCGTCCAGTCATGGCTCGCATCACACCTGGGGCAATATTGGGTACTACCTGTCCGCTAATTTCCGCTTTATGAACTTGATTGGTCACACGGAGGTTCACCACAATCCAGATAGCTGGGAGGGCTGGTACTGGGGCGGGCTCCATCATTGGGGCCATTCGCTCAGGGTTGGCATGTCAGAGAATTACGGCACAGTGGAAGACCTACTTAAACATTGCGAGATGGTCGTTTTCTGGTCTTCTAACCCTGAATCGACGAGCGGTAATTATGCATCCCAGGAGGGATCTATCCGGCGTCAATGGCTAAAGGATCTGGATGTCGAGTTCGTCCATATTGATCCCCACTATAATGACACAGCTCAAATGCTTGGCGGTAAGTGGCTCTCGCCGAAGCCAACTACGGATCCGGCACTGGCCTTGGCCATTGCCTACGTTTGGATGAAGGAAGATCTTTACGACAAAGAGTATGTGGCCAAGCGCACCGAAGGCTTCGACGTATGGCGGGACTATGTTTTGGGTGCGGAGGACGGTATTCCCAAGTCGCCGGAGTGGCAGGAGACAGAGACCGGTGTGCCGGCAAANGATGTTCGNGCNCTNGCNCGNTCNTGGGGTAATCGNAAGGTNTATCTTTCGGCNGGTGGCGCNGGNAANGGCTATGGTGGTGCATGNCGNAATGCCAATGGCATTCANTGGTCCCGCACNATGATCTGTTTGATGGCNATGCANGGNATNGGTAAACCCGGCGTNAATCTTGGTAANCTNCANNGGGCNACGCCNGTNGANNTGCATTTTTATTTTCCGGGNTATGCAGACGGNGGTATGTCGGGCGACCTGACGGGGACCGCGCTATCAGTTGCGCTTTATCAGCGCATGNCGCAANTGCCGAGCGTCAATACGAGTTCGCAAAAAATTCCCCGCCTCGAATTGCCAGAAGCCATTTTGGAGGGAAAGGCTGAGGGATACTCATGGAACGGCAAGACCATAGAAGCTCAGTTTGATAAGATTTCCTATCCTAAGAAGGGTCATGCACCGGTGCNTATGCTCTATAAATATGGCGGCTCCATGTTTGGCACCATGAGCGAGACCAACCGTTATGTGAAAATGTACAGAACGGATAATTTAGAGTTTGTGGTTAATCAGTCCATCTGGATGGAGGGTGATGCAAAGTTTGCTGATATAATTTTGCCTGCCTGCACCAATTTAGAACGACCCGATATCTCTGAATGGGCGGGCATCGGCGGCTACACGCATCACGGTCAAAATCAGCTAAACCACCGGGTCATTGTCTTTCAGCACAAATGCATCGAGCCTCTGGGTGAGTCGAAGTCTGACTACCAAATTTTTCTGGAACTTTCCCAGCGATTAGGCCTCGGGCTCCTGTTTTCTGAGGGGATGAGCGAGCTCGATTGGGTGAAACGCCAGTACGATGCATCCGACCTCCCTCGGCATATGTCTTGGAAAGAGTTCATCCGCAAAGGCTATTTCGTGGTGCCCCCGTTAAAAGAAGAATTGCGCCCGCCGGTGTCCTTCCGCTGGTTTGCGGAGGGACGGAAGAAGGACGTGCCTGAGCCACATCCCCTGCCAGCNGATTATACCGAACAGTTCCTCGAAGGCTTGCAGACGCAATCTGGAAAGATTGAATTCGAATGTAATTCTCTTAAGCGTTTTGATCCGAACGACGCCGAACGACCGCCCATTGTCAAATATACCTCCTCCTGGGAGGGACCAAGTGCCGATCGAGCCCTCGATTATCCTCTCCAACTGATAACTCCCCATGCGCGTTTTAGCTATCATAGCCAGGGCGACGGCAAGGATGCGTATATTAACGATATTGTTGATCACCGGATGGAGGTGGATGGGCATTATTATTGGACGCTACGTCTNAATGCTGAAGACGCTGAGGAGCGCGGGATCAAGTTCAAAGATTTGGTAAAGGTCCATAACGACAGGGGCGCGGTAATCTGCGCTGCTTTCCCGACGGAACGGCTCAGGCGGGGTCTGTGTCACGGCTATGAATCTTGCGCGATTTATGATCCCTTGGGCGAGCCTGGTAATTCGGTGGACAGGGGTGGATGCTTGAACCAGCTCTCGCCGCGCCGGAGCCAGATCAAACAGGCTCATTCCATGGCTACGAGTGCAGCGCTGGTCGANGTGGAATTATGGGATGGCGGCACGGAACTCGAGACAGCAATGCAATCTCCGGTTCAGAANCCAGTAAACNAGCCTGTGCCGGCGGAATAGGGAGATGGCAATGAGCNGCAAAGATATGGCCCTAGCATTTGATTATCAAAAGATAGATCAAGCTTATCTCGACGATCCCTTTCCAACCTATGTCTCGTTACGGGAACATGATCCCGTTCACCGAAATCCAGATGGCACCTATTTCCTAACCCGCTATGAAGATGTAGTTCTCGCTATGCGTCATCCGGCAATGAGCTCAGATAAGACGGTGGATTTTAAACCGCGGTTTGGCGAGGGGCCTTTATATACCCATCACACCACATCGCTGGTGTTCAACGATGATCCTTATCATTCACGGGTTCGCAAATTGATGTCAGAGGCTTTTACACCCCGTAAGATGGCGGAGCTTGATCCAATCATTGATCAGATCGTGGATGGACTTCTGGAGCGTTTGGAAGGAGAAGGCGAATTTGATGTTTTGCGAGATTTCGCCCTCGCTCTACCGACAGAAATTATCGCTGATATGTTGGGAGTACCCGAAGAGCATCGCCATAAAATGCACAACTATTCTACGCTGATCCTCGGAGCCTTAGATCCGATTGTATCCGACGAGAAAATGCAGGCGGGTCATGATGCTGTGGAGGAGTTTGGAGCACTTTTAGAAGAATTGATCGCAAAACGGCGTGAGCAACCCACCGGAGCAGAAATGGGCGAAGTGCTGGTTTCTCTGATCTTTGGGGAGGTTGAGGGTGAGAGGCTCTCGCCCCTTGAGCTCGTTCAGAACTGTATTTTTCTTTTGAACGCAGGTCACGAAACCACAGCTAATCTGGTGGCCAATGGCGTTGGCATACTTCTTGATTTTCCAGATCAGATGGACCGCTTAAGAGAAGATCCAAGCCTGATCAAAACGGCTGTTGAAGAGTTTCTCCGATTTCAAAGCCCGCTTCAGGTGGGCAATAGAAAAGCATTAGAGGAAATCGAAATGGGACCTGAGGGTAGTAAGGTATTAATACCAGCTGGCACCTTTCTTCATACCTGTATTGGCGCTGCAAACAGGGATCCTGAGATTTTTGATGATCCGGAGGCTGTTGATATTGGTCGGAAGCCCAACCCGCAAATTGCCTTTGGGATTGGGAAGCATATTTGCATGGGCAATACACTCGGCCGCATTGAGGGCCACACGGCGATTGGAAAGTTTGTTCAAAAATTCCCCAAATTGCGGCTTAACGGTGAAAAACGGTTCCATGGACGTGCGCGATTTAGAGGTTTGGCGCAGTTACCCGTGGCCGTGAATTGATGACAGGTAGAACGCCCTTATCAATTATATTTTAGAGACGCGTGCCGGAGGGCCGTTTCCAGTCCAGTAGCCATTTTCTCCACATCAGCACAAACTGCGTATCGAACAAAATCAGAGAAATGCACGCCGACCAGGCCCACCTCGTCGATCATTTTAAAGTTAAAGTCTGCGCCAGACGTTATTTTTTCTCCGAACGCTTCATTGGGCGCCTCCCATAGGGTGAAGAAGCCCGCACGCGGCCGGTGTGCAGGTCTGAGGCCACAGTCGCTGAAAAGATCGACCAGAAAATTTAGGCGCCTTTCGTAAAGCGCGCGAACAGTCTCTATACCTTCCCGATCGGCCTCGAGGGCTGAAAGTGCACCCGCCGCCATGGGTGGTACTAGCCCGGCATCCGCCTTTCCCTTTATTATTTTAACATCGTCAATAAAGTCGGGAGAACCCGCCAAAGCGCCCACGTGCCAGCCCGTGCCGTTGCCAATTAATTTTGCGGCGGTGAACCCCTCAGACCAGGAGAGATCTGGGTAGTTAGGCGCTACATCTGAGAGAAGAGAACTTTCCTCTGTATGGCTTAAGGAGATGTAAGCGGCATCATTAAACAGCCTGATATCATGCTCCTGGCAGTAGGCGCATATATTATGAAGCCAGTCTGTCGTAGCAATTTGGCCAGAGGGATTATGAGGATAATTCATCATGACCAAATCCGTATCGGGGCCGATGTCCTCGGCAGCAAAACTGAACTGGTTTTCCACATTCAATGGCAGGGGGTGGTGGGTGACCAAGGGATGGAGGTCACACCAATCTGCCGGGATCGGATAACCAGGTTTTGTGGTGGTCGCAACGGTAATTTTTTTT